>SKZL01000320.1 GCA_007127395.1 Balneolaceae bacterium | reverse complement strand
GGATCGATCCGGGCCTGAAAGAGAGCTCACTGCAGATAGCAGGGCTGTAGCCACCGGACATGTTGTAGCGTTATTGAATAGTGCTCATCTGGAGTGGGCAGGAACTCCGTATCAGTTGGGAGGGAATAGTCAAAGCGGTATTGACTGCTCCGCATTTACCAAAGTTGTATTTGAGAACTATTTTGAGACCCAAATTCCACGACATACTTCTGAACAATTACAGGCCGGAAATGGTGTAAGGAGAAATTTTATTCGACCCGGCGATCTGGTTTTTTTCCGGACAGCCAGGGGAGTGTTACACGTTGGTATTGCCATGGATAACGACCGTTTTTTACATGCATCGGTATCATCGGGAGTGATGATATCCAGTTTAAGAGAGAGTTACTGGGCGACAAGATATATCGGTACAAGGAGGGTACTCTGAATTATTATTATTGTCGTACTCCTTCAGCCTCTCTTACTTATGTTTAAAACCGTTGATGTCAACATTTTTAAAAATTGCGTCAACGAATGGCTAAGAAATAGTGAGAATCTTCGAGAGTTAGAGGTCAAAATTACAGAGTTCAGGGAAATTCGGGCTCAATCAGAGTAAAACCATTCGAGTAAAAAAAAGTGCAAATTTCGCTATTCAAATTGTATCTTTGAGAACAAATCAGCGGATAGATCGTTAACCATTAAAATTATTCAGTGTTATGATCAGACCCATGTTCGGCCATCGGGCCAAACCGAAAAAATTTGATATGCCGCTTCGCTACTACGATCCGGAGGTAGATGAAAAGCGTAAGAGGAGGATTCGGTTAAAAAGTGCTTATAACCGGAACCGACATAGAAGTCAGAATATCCGTGTAATTGTATATGCACTGGGCCTTGCACTGGTGATCTGGATCATTGCCGTTCTGTAAACAGTCGGCTTCACATTTTTAAAACCATATCAGGAATAATTTTTGAATCAAACAAGAGAAAACGGGCATTCCATTATACGTTCAATGCCCCCGGAGTTATCCAATAAAATTGCTGCAGGTGAAGTTATTCAGCGGCCCGCATCCGTTGCAAAGGAGTTGCTGGACAACTCAATTGATGCAGGAGCGGATCAGATAAAACTGATCGTACAGCAGGCCGGCAGAACACTGATTCAGGTGATTGACAACGGCTGCGGGATGTCTGAAACCGACACTCGTCTCTGCTTTGAACGGCATGCAACTTCCAAAATTGAAACCATTGAAGATCTTTTCAGAGTCAGGACCATGGGTTTTCGGGGTGAGGCAATGGCATCCATCGCTTCCATCTCTCAAGTCGAACTGAAGAGCAAACGGGTTGAAGATGCTGCCGGTACACTCCTCGAAATTTGGGGAGGTGAGGAGAAGCGGTTTGAACCGGTTGCGGTTGACGATGGTACATCCATTTCGGTGCGAAATCTGTTCTATAATGTGCCGGCGCGAAGACAGTTTCTCAAGACTGACGGAACCGAACTGCGTCATATCATTCGCACATTTCAGAATAGTGCATTGGCCAACTGCAAAATTGAATTTGAGATGATCGGAGATGGTGACCAGCTATATCACCTTCCTAAACAGTCACTGGAACAGCGTGTGACAGACCTTTTTGGTAAGCAGTATCGCGCCAGTCTGATTCCATTTGAAGAGGAGACCAGTTATGTGCGGATAGATGGATTATTGGCAGATCCTAAACTGGCAAAAAAGAGCAGGGGAGAGCAGTTTTTATTTGTGAATGGCCGGCCGTTTCAACATCGTTACATGAGTTATGTTATTTTGAGCCTCTTTGATACATGGACTAAACAGAATGAGTACCCATTTTATGCTCTATTTCTGGAGATGGATCCATCCCAGGTGGATGTGAATGTTCATCCGGCCAAATTGGAAGTCAAGTTTGACGATGAGCGCAGTATTACCCAGTTGGTGAGATCGGTCATTAAAAAGGCGATCAATCAATATTTTGCTGTGCCGGATATCGGCGAAAGCAATCGGTTTGATGATGACTTTAATCTATCATTTGATCAGATCAGAGGGAGAGAAACATTTACGGGTGGTCGCGATGATAGCAGACGGCATGAACCCATTCAGATGCCATCTCGGATCAATAAGAAACAGTATGGCCCGGATGGTTAAAAAAGTGCGGAATGGTTATATGGAGAGGGTAGCCTGAGCGATTTGGATAAGAGTGCATCCGGAAGTTCAATTGGTCGGAGTCAAGATGAAAAGTCGGCTCAGAGAAACAGAACCGGTGATAAGGGGTTCTGGCAGCTGCATAACAGTTATATCCTGACTCAGACGCGTACGGGTCTCTGCATGATCGACCAACACGCAGCTCATAAGCGTATCATCTATGAAAAGGCACTCAGTGCAACAGAAGAGACACTTCCGGGGACTCAACAGCTGCTCTTTGCACAAACAGTAGAATTAGCTGCCTCAGAGTTTAACTTGTTGAAAGAGCTGCTTCCAATCATACAGAGAATGGGATTTAGCATTCAGTTGCTGAGCGGGAATACGGTGATCATCAATGGTGTGCCGGTCGATATTGAAATAGGCGATGAGAAACAGGTCTTGCGGGAGATGCTGCAACAGTATAGAGACCTGAGTAAACGTCCATCTCTGGATGCCAGAAAGAAGGTAGCGATAGCGTTTGCCTCAAGAACAGCCATTCCAAGGGGGAAAAGGCTGTCTGAACTGGAGATGGAGACAGTGATCGACCAGCTTTTTGCATGTCAGGATCCATATATTGATCCGCTTGAGAAGCCAACACTGGTCTATTTGTCGATGGATGAGTTGAGGGGAAGGTTTCGGTGAATTTTGAACTCAGAACTAAGAATATCGAATGATGATCTTTGAAGTGTGGCAAGGTTTAGGGTTCAGGGTGCAAGGGGGTTGAGTTCAGAACTCTCCGAAGGATCGGAGCAGACTTGAATGTCGAATAGTGATCTTAGAAGTGGATGTTGGAATCAGGGTACGGGATATTGGTTGCGGGATGTGGGTTATTTTATTTGAATAAACTCTCTATTAAATGTCATCCTGAATTTATTTCAGGATTTCGCTTCACACCGCTCCGCTCCGTGGGATAAAAGAGGAGCTGATCTCAGATTAGTGATCTGAGAAGTGTGGCTGGATCAAGAGAACTGGAACGTAAGGGGAGGTTTTTTTTGATATGAATAAACTCGCTATAGAATGTCATTCTGAATTTATTTCAGAATCTCCAAACCACTGGGTGTTGCAAATCCCATACTCTTAATAAATTCTCAATAAAATGTCCTTCTGAATTCATTTCAGAATCTCAAAACCACTGGGTGTTGATTCTATTCGTTGGATGTGAAGAAAGATTGTATATTAGATTTTTCCTTCATTTCTTTCATATTAAGAGTGATATATTGCAAAGCGGATCATGAATATACTGGCAATTGAACCATATTATAGCGGGTCACATCGTGCCTTTTTAAAGGGGTTGATGGAGAATTCCGAGCATAACATCATCCCGGTTAAACTGGATTACAGGAGATGGAAATGGCGGATGCACGGGGATTCAGTAAAACTGGCGGAGATGTCGGGACAGGTGGCGGAGGAGATTGATCTGCTTCTGGTGAGTAGTATGACCAATTTACCTGCTTTTCTTGCGCTCACCAATCCACGATTTGCCTTCACTCCAAAGGTGATGATTATGCATGAAAATCAGTTAACCCAGCCGATGCCGGAGGGAGAGGAGAGGGACCTGACTTATTGCTATATTAACTATCTGAGTATGCTCTCGGCCGATAAATTGCTCTTTACAACCAATCACCATCTGAATGAACTTCTGGGAGCACTGCCGGAGTTTCTGGATCATTTTCCTGATGATAAACATTACAATACGGTTGATCAGATTCGTGATAAAAGCCTGGTGATGTATCCGGGGTTGAATCTCTCTGTTTTTGATAAACAACCTGATATCCGGGGGCAAAACAAAAGACCGGCCATAGTGTGGAATCAGCGCTGGCAGTTTGACCGTAATCCGACTATGTTTTTTAAAGTTTTGAACCGGTTGAATGATATCGATCTCGAGTTTGACCTGATCCTGGCAGGGGATACACAGCACAAAAAACCGGAGGAGTTTGAGAGGGCGTGGAAACGTTTTGGTGATCAGATCACACACTTCGGTTATGTTGAAAATGTAGAAAATTACAGCAAATTGCTGCACTCCGGTGATATTGTGGTATCGACGGCGACGCATGAATTTTTCTGTGTGGCAATTATGGAAGCGATCTACTGCGGGTGTCATCCGCTGGTTCCCAACCGTCTGCACTACCCCGAACTGATTCCATCCAACCTTCATAAACCGCTTCTGCATGCACCGGTATTGTATGATACGGAGGATGATCTCTTCAAATATCTGAAGGATATACTGACCGGCAAAACCAAACCGCTTCCCAAGTCATCACTGCAGAATATCAATAAGCACCTGGACTGGAGTCAGATGATCGGACGGTATGATTCACTCTTCAATAGTCTCAAAGAGACCAAAATCGTTGCGACATTTTAAAAAGGTAGTGCCTTAAAAAATGCCTCGTTAATTACTACTTTCAAAAGTGCTTTTGGAAAACCATTCACGCGCTATTTATTTAGTAAAGCAATGTCAGGCAGGTTGATCATTCAGAATGCACG
>SKZL01000081.1 GCA_007127395.1 Balneolaceae bacterium | reverse complement strand
GATATCTGGAATGAGAATGAATAACTGATCATTACATTTTCTTCATACTCAGGTAACATTGGCTTAAAATTTGCCAATTAGCTTATCCATAGTTTCTTCTCAACAACTATGGTGTCCAAATGTTTGAAAATGCAGATTCTGTTGAAGTGATCCGTCTGAAAAAAGGGGATAAAAAGTCTTTCATCGCTCTGCCTGAATAGTACTACATAACATTTCATAACTGACATAAATTTGCTACAATTTATTTCAAATATGAATTGTTATGAATAAAAAACGCCCTATACTACTTCCAAAACATAAACGAATGCTCCAGCAGGTCGGAGAGCAGTTCAAGCTGGCCCGATTACGGAGAAAGTTGCATTCGAATACAAGCCCGCATTTCTTCGGAAGTAGTCACTATTTTTTAAAATCAGATCCACGCCCCAAAATCCTCTCCAGCGTAATCGCAGGCCCCCAAAACCCGTATGAGCGCAGTTTTTGAATCCATTTGCCGGGTTTCAACAGAGACAGGATCACAAATAATGCAGCAATGATTCCCACTGCTCTCATCGACAAACCCGCAAGCTCACCGGTTGTTGAGCCGCTTAGCAGGAGAATGATAAAAACAATGAATAAGGGCACCCAAAAGGCTTTCTGCCGGTACTCCATCCAGAGTCGTTTGAGCCAGCTCTTTTCAGGTTCTTCACTGCGGCCAATCTGTTTGTGTGGCTTTGTCAGAGCTTTTTCAAGTAGTACGGGCGGACGCTTTCGCCATTGAAAATACCCAATTACCAATGCGGATAGGGTTCCAATCATAAAAACATAGAGAGTCACAAGCAGAGGCAATGAAACGATTGTTAACCCCAAATTGGCAGAGATCCAGGCCTGCAGCTCTCCATAGGCATCAAAAAGAGCATTTCCCAAAAGAAGATATTGAAAGATAAAACCCTGCAGTCCGGCCCAGGCACCGACAAAAAAAGCACCAACAGTGATTCCGATTTTACTCCATCCAAGCAGACGTATCGACAATCCAAAAAGGCTCCCCTGAACAGCAATGGCCACCATTGGCCGCAACCGGCTACCGGCCGGAGAGAGTGCCTTGAGCGCAGCGGCAACATAGGAAACCCAGATCACCATCCATGGGCGAACCAGCTTATTCCCGGCAAAGAAAAGAACTATTGCCTGAATAATCGACATCGGCACTCCGCGAAAAGGAATTTTGGTCGCGTTCAGTATGGTCCCCAAACTGATTTCAATGACACCCGCTGCTGCTCCGTACCTCCCGATTCTCTGCCAGTCTCTGGCTGAACCGGTTAAATCACAAAGTCTTTCTAACGCCTCATCCTCTGTGGCTTCAATAACCAAGTCAAAATTCTGATTAAATTGACGTGCAAGCTCATCAATGGCCTCTTCCCTTACGGCAGCAATAATAATGGCAGGGTTGAGTGCATAAATTCGATCCCAATACGTCGCAAAACCTTCACCTTTCGCTTCCAGTTTTCCCAATTCATCCAATATGATGATTTCCGGAACAGGTTGAGTATTCTGCAGATTTTCAATCCAGCTTCCTACTTCACTCCAGGTTTCTTCAAAAAAATGATATGGCGGATTACCGGAATCGGATCGTTCGCAAAGAAGGATCGATTTATCATGAAGAGGCCATTTCAAGTAGTATCTCTCTGCGCCTGCGTTTGGAATCTGACGACCCTCAGCTTCAGCAAGAACACCGTCAAAAGAGCGGCCCTCTCTTCGTAAAAAGTCCATCAACCCGGCAAGAAGGTGTGTTTTGCCTGACCCCCTTTTCCCGGTGACAGCGATCAGCCACGGTTTTTGATTTGGGCGATCAGGAGATGGATTATCTGTGTTATCTGTCAATCTCTCAAAAAAATTTAACGGTTTTTTGTACTGTTATCGAAAATCGAAAGAGCTGAAAGGTACGAATCCGGGAGGATTCATCACCAAAGAGGAGAGAATGATTTATATCCCATTGGTTGTACTTTTAAAAAACAAGTATGAATAGTCAAAAATGGTGGAATTATCAAATTATTAACAATTTGATAATTTGCAGTTGTTTCAAAATAGTTGGCATCTTTACTTTTCGGCCATATTCTCATTATTGCTCCAAATCCACTCGATGAATTACACATTTTTTGATTTTTTACAGCTGGTTGGTTCACTTGGAATTTTCATTTTTGGAATGAAAATTTTTAGTGATGGGCTCCAAAAATTTGCCGGAAGCAAGCTGCGCAGTATTTTGAAAGGGATGACCAAAAACCGTCTTAGCGGCTTGGTTACAGGTTTTGCCGCAACAACCATTACCCAATCCTCTACAACTACTACCGTTTTGGTTGTAAGTTTTGTGAATGCAGGGCTCATAACATTTATCGAGTCGACCGGTGTTATCATGGGGGCAAACATCGGTACTACCGTTACAGCCTGGATGGTTTCCATTTTTGGTTTTCAGATGAAAATCACACCCATCGCTATCAGCATGATCGGTATCTTTTTTCCGTTTCTCTTTTTTGGCAGCGACAAATTGAAAAATATTGCAGAAGCGATGATAGGGTTTGGTATTCTGTTTATCGGCCTCGAGTTCATCAAAGATGCGGTTCCCAACATTCAGGATAATCCGGAAATGTTTGCAGCCCTTGACGGACTGACCGGTTTTGGCTTCGGTTCTATCATATTGTTTGTATTTGTCGGTACCGTGTTGACACTTCTGACACAGTCGTCCTCCGCGGCCATGGCAATCACGTTGGTTATGCTATTTCAGGGCTGGATTACCTTTCCCATTGCAGCCGCCATGATCCTGGGTGAAAATATCGGTACCACAGTAACGGCCAACATCGCGGCAATTGTTGGAAATGTCCATGCAAAAAGAGCCGCCAGATTTCATTTTGTTTTTAATGTGATTGGGGTTTTGTGGATGATTACCCTGATTAATCCCTTTTTGGCCGGAATAGATGCGACGATGCTCTATTTTGTACCCGAAGCCGGTACAATCTATGGTGACACACAGGAGGCCCGGGCAGCGGCAACTTTAGGGCTGTCACTGTTCCATACCACATTTAATATCTTGAATGTGGTACTCTTATTCGGTTTTGTACCTGCAATCATCCGGTTTGTTGAAAAATTTCAAAAGGACAAGGATACAGAGAGTCAGGCGTTCCGGTTGCAGTATATCTCCTCCGGGCTCATGTCATCGCCCGAACTTTCGATCACGCAGGCATACAAAGAGATCGAGATTTTTGCGAAGTTAATCGAGAAAATGCATTTCAGCTTTTCAGGCCTTTTCTTCAGATCGCGTAAAAAACAGCAAAAATTTCTAAAAAAGATCGCCAAAAGAGAGCAGATTACCGATAACATCGAACTGGAAATTTCAGAGTATCTTACAAAAATTTCGGAGGGTAACCTGACGGAGCAGGCAACCAGGAGAATCCGTTCACTTCACAGTATGTCGAATGACCTGGAGCGTATTGGTGATCTCTATTTTCAAATGAGTAAAACGTTTGAACGGATGATGGAGCTGGAGGTTGCCTTACCCAAGGAGGCCGTTGTTGAGGTGAAGAACTATCTCGATTTGGTTCTGGAAGCGATTAAATATATGAGACTGACCATCACCGAAAACAATGGGGACGAAATGTCGCTGGTACATGCCATTGAGTTGGAGAATAAAATTAACAATTACCGCGATGAACTGAAGGAGATCCACTACAGACGGCTCGCAAAAGGGATCTATCCATCACAGGCAGGTGTCATTTTCCTGGACTATATTACCCGAATTGAAAAAATAGGTGATCACATTTTCAACATTCAGGAAGCTCTGTACGGTAAAAAAATGAAAGAACACACCGATATCTCGGTTGGTAGATGAGAGTTGCATGTATGATACAAGTACTTAGAATGTTGCTCGCCGGCTGTTTGCGAATTTAACCAGGGAGAGCATAATCGGCACTTCAATAAGTACACCCACCACAGTCACAAGGGCTGCTCCTGATTGAATTCCAAACAGCATGATGGCCACTGCAACAGCCAGTTCAAAAAAGTTGCTTGCACCAATCATAGACCCCGGTGCACAGGTTTGATAATTGAGATTGAGCCATTTTCCTCCATACCAGGCGATAAAAAAGATGAAGTAAGTTTGAATAATCAGCGGAACTGCAATCAGCAGAATCACGGCCGGATCCATTAAAATTCGATCTCCCTGGTAAGCAAAGAGTAATATCAGGGTTAAGAGCAGTGCCGTGATCGAAACCGGTTTGAATTTTGGAAGAAATTGGTTGGCATACCAACTTAAACCCATTTTACGAACCAAAATTTTATGGGTCAGATATCCGGCAACAAGCGGAATCACCACAAACGCCACAATCGATGTCACAAGGGTATTGTATGGAATGGCGATGTCCGTAATCCCGAGTAAAAAAGCGACGATCGGTATGAACAGTACCAGAATCAGCAGATCATTCACCGAAACCTGAACCAGTGTATAGTTGGGGTCTCCATCAGAGAGATAGGACCAGACAAACACCATGGCCGTACACGGTGCGGCCCCTAATAGGATAGCACCGGCGATATACTCCTGAGCCATGGATGGATCGATCCAGGCACTGTAGATCTTTGAAAAGAAGATCCAGGCAAAAAAGGCCATCGTAAATGGTTTGATGACCCAGT
>SKZL01000323.1 GCA_007127395.1 Balneolaceae bacterium | reverse complement strand
ACCTCATCCAGGGGAATACAAACCATCATCCAACCAAGGCCTCATCCAGGGGAATACAAACCATCATCCAACCAAGGCCTCATCCTGGTTGAATACAAACCACAATCCAATCAAGACCTCATCCAGGGGAATACAAACCATCATCCAACCAAGGCCTCATCCTGGTTGAATACAAACCATCATCTTTTTAAAGCGTCATCCTGTCCCGAATGCTTTCGGGACAGGATCTCAAAACCTCTATATCATTCTTGGAATCCAGACTTTTCAACTATCCCAAATCTTGAGATCCTGATCCCGACAGTTGTCGGGACAGAATGACCGTGAGGATGACATGGGATGTAATCAAAGCCTATCAATCAGGATGACCATGGGGATGACAAGTGGGCCGAAAAGTAATATCACTCCTCGTCCTCTTCAACTACCTCCCTCTCTGCATTGAATGGCATATTTCCCTCCATCGTCTCAACATGACCGGTCAATTCATCTGAACCGATACTTACGACACTGCGAACATCATAGCCGTCAACGTTTACATTGAAGATCATCTCACCATCTTCAATCGAAATAGAGTTGATCGGTATCTCCTGCCCGGTATGAAAAAGGATCTTTCCGGTCAACACACCCTCTTCACCCTCCTCAAATGTTATAGTCCCCCTGTTGTATTCCCACGGTGCCTGATTCACACTAAATGCCCACGATCCTAATGGTGAGTGATCCGAAAATAGATTACCGGCGGCAACCATAAAAATTCCAACCAGCAGTAGCAAAAATGGAGTCATCAATTTTTTCATAGCCTTATTACTTGTTTGTTATTTAAGTTAATCTTTAGGTAGAATGGTAAACCCGTTTTTGCTCGATAATAGCCTTCTTGTAAAAATATCCTCATTTCAATTCAGTAAATTGCGGTTTCATTCTTACTTCGGCGTTATACTCAAGTACAAAATCAGGTTTTCCAATACTCCCTTTGAGCAATAATCCTCTATTATAATTCTGAAAAATGATTTTTAAAAACAATTTTCACAACACCTGATCTTCTCAAATGGCGGGATTATCCCCATCTTCCCGATTCAGATCATCCTGATCCCTCTCCTCAATTTCCGCTTCAGACTCAGCTTCATCTTGCTCCCCACCATACCCTTCTATCAGCTCTTTTGCCTCCATATCTTCCAGTTCCATCTGACGCTCCATCAGCATTCGACGGTGCTCAGCCATATCATCATCTTTCAAAATTTCATCAATTTCACGTGGTTTGGGCAACTCATCTACTGAATTAATTCCAAAATGCTTCAGAAAATGATCTGTCGTCTTGTACAACAACGGTTTTCCTACACTATCCGCCCTGCCCGATACTTTTATCAGCATCTTCTCCATCAATTGCCTCAAAATATACCCGGAATCAACCCCCCTTATACTATCCACCTCCGGTTTGGTAATGGGCTGACGATAAGCAACTATAGCGAGTGTCTCAATGGCCGGTTGCGATAACCGCCGATATGCATTTTCATGCTGATAGATACTGAGCCAGGGATGGTATCTGGGCTGAGTGGCAAATATATATCCGCCTCCGATCTTTTCGATACGGAAAGAGAGGCCATTCTCTTCATAACGAAAATTCAGTTGATTGATGATCTCCTTTGTAACCGTCTCATCCAGATCCAACTCCTCTTCACTCTCTTTTAAGATGGCCGAAATCTTTTCCCATGAAACTGGCTCCGGACTTGCAAAAATAAGTGCTTCAATCACTGAAGTGAGTCGTGTTCCATCAACAAATTGATAATCTAACATATTTGAAGTTTAATCCGGTTACTCGAAATGTTGTTTAAAATGTTTTCGGGCTAAACCCCGACCGGCGCGACTGATCAGTATTGCTCATCCCGCAAATAGATCGAAAACTACTGTTGCCAATTTAATGATTGTCGGCCGATTAACGCTTGTAACAAATTAATGTGTTTTGATCCTTTTTTAAAACCCTGTATCCCAACAAATGAAAAATCTCTTTTACAAAAAAGCGGGCCACATTGATATCAACCTGATAGCTCTGATCATCCACAACGGACACACCCGGCATAAACCTGAGTAATGAGTGTACAAAACTTCTCCTGAGATATGCGGAGAGTTCAAGCCAGAAAGCAGAAACCTCATGGATAATCAGATATCCATCCTGTCCCACTTTTTGATAGAGTGGCATAAATATCCTGCCGGATGCAGGGGCACGAAGCAGTTGGTCATACTCATATGCAAGAGGCTCATCTTTTTCAATCGGATCAAAATTCTGAAACCCTGTGATCATCTGAAATTTTTCGGGGTTTTCTACCGGTTTATGATAAAGGATTTCATAGTATGAGTCCGGAATTCCCTGGCCTGACCTGATCCGGTTTTCATATTCTGTAACTTTTTGTCCCGGCAGATCAATCATCCGGTTATAATACAATAGCAACCAAAAAAATGCCTCACTGCGGTCTATGGAAGCTTCATCAGTGTGTGCTCCAGCCTCAAAACCAATCGCTTTATAGCCCAGATTATTGATATAGCTGAGCAGTGTACCATGTATATTCTCTTCAATGCCCAGGATTTGGGGAACCGGGAATTTTCGTGCCAGTTCCCTGTTTGCGAGGGTGTCATTCAGCAGAATAAAAGCACAACTCTGAGATGAAGTTGTATGCAGATCAGTAAAAATAAAATCACTCCGCTTGCGGCCATGTTCGTTTAATATTGACTCTATCGCCACTCTGATTTCCAGGCTCTCTCTCTGCTCTGAACTTAAAGAATGGTTCCCATTTGAACTGTACTCACCACCGAGTGGGTTCATGCCGAAACTTTCCCACATCCGATTCAGATCTGTATCCAGAAATCGCACACCCATCCTGAGCGCTTCAATGTTACCTGTCACAGCATAGACCGATCCTTTGAGTTCGATTTCTTCACGCTCAATAATCTTGGCAACACGATCTACAGCCTGAAGTCCGGCCGGTTCATTTCCATGTATACCTGCAAAAAATACCACCACAGGCTCTGCTGGTTTACCTTTCTTGGACCATCTGATTCGTTGAACTGTTTCTTCGGAGTCACTTATCAACTGCTCAATCTTTTGCATACCCTCTTTTCTTCATCTTTTCCCAAATTTCCTGTGTATCCTTATCGGTGATGATTCCGATCAGTTCACCTTTCTCCACCACAGGAAGACAACTTAATTTTTTGTCCAGCATCAACAACATCGCAAATCGAATATCATCATTCGGGCTGATTGTGATCGGATTTTTATCCATCACATCCGTTGCTGTTGCCAACCGGTCTGAATCCGGTTTACTAAGATACTGAACCAAACGCTTCTTTGTTATGATTCCTTTCAAAGTCCCGCTGATATCTTCAACAGGCAGATGGTTGATATTCCGCCACTCCATAACCTTCAGCACCAGGTCAGCAATATCATTTTCTGTAACTGTGACCAGGTCTGTTGTCATGATATTACTCACGACGTCATACTGAATCTCAAGCTGTGCAGCCTCACTTAATTTTGCGATCTCCCAATTATGGCCGGCCTCGCCACTGACTCTTCGGTTGTGCATAATCGCCGTTAGTGCTACAGTTGCCTCCTCCCTGTCGAGCTCTTTTCTTAGATTTCGGTAGCTCTTGACGATCCACCTGGCCCCGGTTGCATAACCTCTCGCACGTGCTTCAATAACCGACATATATTTCTCAATATCTTCAGCATGGATATCCCTCTTCGCAAGCCCCTCTTTTGCCATCGGAATCAGCTTCTCAATGATCAGGTCTCTAACAGGTATCAATTCACCATCCCATACCATGCCACTCTGTATACCCCACATCGCTGCCTTTTTAAAATTCTCTTTCACATCTTCAAAGGGGATCCGGTTCCAGATATTCTTGTACTCTTCCGGCATGTTGTTCATCAAACCGACCCAAAAAGCCATATTTGCAATTTCGTCACGAACGGTTGGGCCTGACGGTATATATCTGTTTTCTATTCTAAGGTGGGGCACCCCTTTGTAGATACCATAACAGGGCCGGTTCCACTTATAGATCGTGCCGTTGTGCAGCTGCAGCGCTTCCAACTTTGGAATTTTGCCACTCTGGAGCCTTTCCAGTGAATCTTTTTTGATATCTGTCATAAAGAGGATGGTATGACGCGCGATATCGTTTTTATAGACATCTGTCACACTTTCTATCCATCTGTTCCCAAAAGTAACCCGTTGAGCCCTCTCTCGCAGATGATACCCTTTGCCCCTGGTATCAATACTTTGCTGAAAGAGAGGTATTCGTGTTTCTGCCCAGAGATGTTTCCCGACAAGCAGCGGTGAATTGGCACAAATTGCCAGTACCGGCCCGCTCAACATCTGGGCCCAGTTATACATATCGGTAAATTGATCCGGCTCAATCTGAAGATGACACTGAAAACTGGTATTACACGCTTCAAACAGAATATTGTTATGACTGAGTATCAGCTCATCGACACCCGTAATATTCAGTTCAAAATCCTCCCCGCGCAGCTCCGATATGATATCGGCAAGTGCCGCATATCTCTGTTTGGGTGTCATATATTTCATTTGAACCGCCCTGAAATCGATAGATGGCAGTATTCCGGTCAGGATAATCTTCTCCTGAAACTCCTCAGCTGCCTCTTCTGCTTTTT
>SKZL01000380.1 GCA_007127395.1 Balneolaceae bacterium | reverse complement strand
TACCGTTTACTCGGGAAATCGAATTAGTTTGATCTTATGACAGATAAAAGCTCGAAAAAGTATATTGCAATCGCCGGAAATATCGGCGCAGGTAAATCATCTTTGACCCAATTATTGGGTAAAAGGTTTGGATGGAAAACTTACTATGAGTCGGTTGATGATAATCCATATCTATCGGATTTTTATGAAGATATGAGGCGATGGAGCTTTAATCTTCAGATCTATTTTTTATCCAGCCGATTTCAGCATCAAAAAAAACTGGCGAATCTGGAACATTCTCTCATTCAGGACAGAACTATTTACGAAGATGTCGAAATATTCGCTAAAAACCTGCATGAGATGGGCTTGATGAGCGATCGTGACTACAAAAATTATTGCGCACTTTTTGAAGAGATGGTCGCATATCTGCAAGCACCAAATCTATTAATATACCTGAGAGCGGAGGTTCCTACACTGGTCCGGCAGATTCAACAGCGGGGAAGAGATTATGAAAATACTATTCGGATTGAATATCTGGAGAGGTTGAACAGGCTTTATGAAGAGTGGATTGAAAAGTATGAACACGAAAAATTAATAATCGATACAGACGATATTGATTTCGTTAATAATCCCGAAGATCTCAGGAAAGTTAATGAAATGGTGGAACAAAGATTGTATGGGTTGTTTAATTAAATTGCATAAAAAAAGAGTTATTTCTATTTTTGGTAGCTATTGTGGAAACAGAGAAGCTAATATTCAATTTACAGGAGATTCCGGACGGGAGAAGCAGCCGTTTGGTTAAACTTCAGTCTGACGATTTGGTTCTGGAACGTGATTTGCGTTTTTTAGAAGCTGATATTGAGATTGGTTTTTATAAAACAAACCACTTTGTGGATGTTAACTTTAATCTGATCGCAAAAGTTGAATTAATATGTGACCGCTCTCTCAAGAATTTTGAAAAGGAGCTTGAAAGTTCATATCACATTCATTTTGACCCAAATCCGGTCGAAGAATCTGAATCGGAAAAGGGCGCAATTAGACAGATACCTGCTTTGGATTTGAAAGTTGATATATCCAAAGAGGTAATAGACACGATAATGCTGGAGATACCTATTCGGAAAATTCATCCTGATTATTTGGATGAAATGGGAAATCCAACACTATTTAAAACTAAAAAATTTGGTGATGTTGACGAAGAGGGTGAAAAAATTGATCCCAGATGGTCAGCTTTAAAAAAACTGAAGTAAATTACATAAACAGATAAAAATGGCACATCCTAAAAGAAAAACCTCGAAAGCCCGTAGAGATAAAAGGCGCTCACATCATGCATTGGCTGAGACGCCATTAGCAGAGTGCTCTAATTGTGGTGCTTTGCACAGATATCATCACGTCTGCATGGAATGCGGATACTACAGGGGGCGACAGGTTATAAACGTATCCAAATAACCTAATCTAAATATAATGTTGATTGCTGTTGATGCAGTAGGTGGTGACTTTTTTCCCGGGAATCCGGTACTTGGAGCCGTTGAAGCAACGAAAGAGTTCAGTGATATTGAAGTTCTTCTTACAGGGCCCAGGGATCTGATTGAAACTGAGTTGAAATCAGTTGACTACGACACCGGTAAAATTCATATTCTGCATGCACCGGAAATCATTGGTATGGAGGAGTCTCCATCGTCAGCAATCAAAAACAAGAGAAACTCTTCGATCGTAACCGGAATATCTGCGCTCAAACAGGGAGAATGTTCCGCTTTTGTAAGTGCAGGCAACACAGGTGTGCTGCTTGCTGCTTCAATGTTTCTTTTGGGAAAACTGGAAGGTGTTTTGAGGCCAACAATTGCATCCATTTACCCAACGGTCAAAGGGACCAGCCTACTTGTTGACGCGGGTGCTAATTTGGAGCTGAAAAGTGATATGTACCTTCAATTCGCAAAAATGAGTCAGATTTTTGCAGCTGAAATCATGGGTATTGAGAATCCTACTGTAGGATTGTTGAATGTTGGCGAAGAACCGGAAAAGGGTACAGAGTTGCATAAAGAGGTGTACGAAAGGCTGTCAAAACTGGATAACTTTGCAGGTAATGTGGAAGGGAAAGATATCCTATATGGAAAGGCGGATGTCTATCTGACAGATGGTTATACAGGAAATATTTTGTTGAAGTATGGAGAGAGTATACCGGATATTCTGGCTCATATGCTTAAAACTACTATGACAAAAAAGGGTGTGGATGAGGAGTCGCAAAAATTTGTTTTTAAAATGTTAAGCGAAACGCTTAATTCATTCAACTATGAGCATGTAGGTGGAGTTCCTTTTTTAGGTGTAGATGGAGTCAGTCTTGTAGGCCACGGAGGGAGTTCGGTAACGGCCATAAAAAATATGATCCGTAATGCTTCAGAATGTGTAAAACATGATGTGAATCAAAAAATAGTATCATCTTTAAATAACTAACCTATCAAAAATCAATGAGTCTCAAAAGAGCCAAGATTACCGGCATTGGCAGATATTTGCCTGAATATATTCTGACAAATAAAGAGTTGGAAACCATGGTCGAAACCGATGATGAATGGATTCGAACCAGGACCGGAATTGCAGAACGGCGAATTCTGAAAGATCCAGACAAAGCCAGTGCGTTTATGGCAACTGAGGCGGCCAAAGAAGCAATCTCTGATGCAAATATCAACGCTGATGAGATAGACGCGATCATCGTTGGGACGGTTACACCGGACTATTTTTTCCCTGCAACGGCTGCATTGGTACAGAAAAGAGTTGGTGCAGTAAATGCATGGGGATTTGATTTATCTGCAGCTTGTTCCGGTTTTTTATTTGCACTTTCCTCAGGTTCTATGATGATTGAATCGGGCAGGGCAAAAAAAGTTCTGGTGATTGGCGCAGACAAAATGAGTTCAATTATTGATTTTAAAGACAGAACAACCTGTATACTGTTTGGTGATGCGGCCGGCGCTGTTGTTCTTGAAGAGGCAGACAGTGGAGGGATCATAGATTTTGTTCATCATACTGATGGAGATGAAGAGTGTAGTTTGTATCAACCGGCAGGTGGCAGCCTGAACCCACCGACAGTAGAGTCGGTTCAAAATAAATTGCACTACATCAGGCAGGATGGGAAAGTTGTTTTCAAGAGTGCAACCAGGGGCATGGCAGATGTGTCGTTGGAGATTATGGAGCGTAATAACCTGACCGGCGATGATATTGCATGGTTGGTTCCACATCAGGCAAATCTGCGTATCATTGATGCAACTGCCAGAAGAATGGGGCTTGACCCTCAAAAAGTAATGATCAATATTGAGAAGTACGGAAACACCACTGCAGCAACCATTCCATTATGCCTGTATGATTGGAAGGATCGTTTGAAAGATGGCGATAACGTTATTTTAGCAGCGTTTGGCGGCGGATTTACATGGGGTGCAACATATATCAAATGGGAAAAATAGTTATGAAAGCAGTTCTATTTCCCGGACAGGGATCACAAAAGGTAGGGATGGGTTTGAACCACTATGAAAACCAGAAAGGTTTTCGTGAACTGGCAGACCGATCAGATCAACTTTTGGGATACGCTATCAGTGATATTATGTTTAACGGCCCCGTTGAAAAACTGACCCGCACGGAGTTTACTCAACCTGCAATTTTTATTCATTCAGTCGGACTTTTCAGGCAGATGGATATTAAACCGGATATGGTTGCCGGACACAGTCTCGGTGAATTTTCAGCTCTGACAGCAGCCGGAGCAATTGATTTTGAAAGTGCACTTTCTTTGGTTGCACTTCGCGGTAAATTGATGCAAAATGCAGGGGATGTGCATCCCGGGACGATGGCTGCCCTGATAGGCATGGATGATGAGACGGTGGACAAAATTTGCCTCGAGGCTACACAGATTATTCAAAAACCGGTAGTACCGGCCAACTACAACTGTCCGGGCCAATTAGTCATTTCCGGTGATATAGATGCTGTTCAGAAAGCCGTAGAACTTGCAAAAGAGAATGGTTGCAGAATAGCTAAAATGCTACCTGTGAGTGGCGCTTTTCACTCACCGCTGATGAAGCCGGCTCTTGAAGCATTGAAGAAAAAACTGGACGATATTCAGTTCAGTCAATCTGACTACCCCGTATACAGTAACTACAGTGCAAAACCTTCGACTGATCCGGACGTATTAAAAGAGAACCTTCTAAATCAGTTGGTAAATCCGGTCAGATGGACACAAACCCTAAAAAATATGGAAAATGACGGAGCTTCTTATTTTATTGAAGTAGGCCCCGGCAATGTTCTGCAGGGTCTAGTAAAAAGAACTTTGAAAGATGTTACCATTGAAGGTGCTGAATAGATCAAAAAAATATTTGTTATGAATCTAAAAGATAAAAATTGCCTGGTAACAGGTGGAAGCAGGGGGATCGGGAAAGCGATCGCAATTAAGCTGGCAGAATATGGGGCCAATGTTGCTATCACCTACGCACGCTCATCCGATGCAGCAGACGCTGTTGTTGAAGAGATTCGAAAGCTGGGAGTCAAAGCGATCTCATTTCAGGCTGATGCAGTTAAATTTGACAGAGCTGAAGAGGTAGTTTCTGAAATTGTAAATGAATGGGGCAGCTTAAATGTACTTGTTAACAATGCCGGTATAACCAAGGATAATCTGTTGCTTCGTATGAATGAGCAGGCCTGGGACGATGTAAT
>SKZL01000249.1 GCA_007127395.1 Balneolaceae bacterium | reverse complement strand
GGGGGAGTTCCATATCAGATTACAATTCCCATATCAGTACTTCTATTTCTCCATGTTAGGGGAGAGTTTCTTGCCTGATTCCATATTCCAATTCAACGCTCCTATTCCCCCCTATTAGGGGGCGTAGGGGGCGTAGGGGGCGTCTCGGATGGTATTTAAAACCGTAAATCAACCCTCTTCAATTCCCCGTGTTGACACCCCCCTTAATTCCCTCCCGATCGCGACAGTGGTCGGGACGGGACAGGCTTTATTAGGGGGGAGTTTTTGTTCATGCCCACTTGTTAGGGGGGTGTTTTAATCCTTGCCCACTTGTTAGGGGGAGTTTTAATCCTTGCCCACTTGTTAGGGGGGTGTTTTAATCCTTGCCCACTTGTTAGGGGGAGTTTTAGTCCTTGCCCACTTGTTAGGGGGGAGTTTTAATCCAATCGTATTAAAAGCGGAAACCGATTATCGTTTTCATCGGGTTGTGTTGTTAAAAACAGCAATTCATAAAGCTCACCGGTTCTCCATTCTTCGATAAATTGATCGTAGGATTTAGAACCCGGATTCCCACTCTGTCCCCCCGGATAAACACCATATCCCCGCACACCATTCGGATCCAGTTCGACAATGAGTCTTGCCGATGGTCCATGGCTGCCACGAATTGCATTGATCGATTCTGCGCCGCCATCGGTAAATATGTTTCTCAGTCCCATTCCCGGTATCTGTCCGAGGTGATTTAAATGGGTATTGTTGTATGTGCCCCACAACCAGTTGTCAGGGTTACTGCCGAATCGTTCTTCCAGATTTTCGATCGCCTCCTTAAATGAAACCAGGATCAGGTCGTCCAGAGTTTCAATCTCTTCGGAATATGGATTATTGAACAGCGGCGAGTCGGGTTCGTTTCGAATCAGCTCCACAGTACGATCACGATCCGGCCTCCTCATCGGATATTCTGTATCATATTTGTGATCCCAGATCGACCGGTATAATGCTGACCACCATGCGCTAAACAGGGAAGGCTCAACCCACTCACCGATATTATCATAATTCCATGATTCCAGTTGAGAAATCAGTCTCAATTCCAGAGGGCTCAACTCGCTCCTCTCTACCCTTTCAAGCAGAACCGGCAAAAGAGTATAGGCGTGATAACTGAAGTTATCCATCAGCATCTGTCTGAAATCCTCAACGGTTATATCATTCATTTCACTCAGCAGATCATTCACGCGGCGACCTCTTTCAAAAGGAGCAAAATCATCCCCCAGGTAATAGGGGTAGGTTTCATCGGCCGGGTCCTGATTTGCAGCGCTCAAAAAGCCTCGTTCCGGATTGAGTGAGAATGGATTTTGTTCGTAGGGGATATATTCCATCCAGTCATAAACCGGATCAGAGCCATCTCCCACCGTCCGGCCCTGAAACTGCCATTTCAACGGGAACTGTCCGCCTGTCTGAATTGCAATATTACCATCAATATCGGCAAAACTCATATTCTGAGCCGGACTTCGATAAGTTTGAAATGCTTCCTTAAAATCGTCATACCCGGTTGCACGGTTGAGCCGGTAAAAGGTAAGAAGCTCGTTGGATGGTTTATGGGCAATCCAGCGAAGAGCCAGGTTCTTTCTGTACTCGGGAATTCCCTCTTCATGTTCCGTGGTCGTATAGACAGGGCCATGATGCGTAAAAAGGATTCTTTCCGTAACCGACTCGCTCCCTTTCACATGAATCGTTTCATACCGCTCCTGAACGGGCAGCCACTCTCCATCATACAGATACTCTGATTGAGTCTCATCACGGAATGTAATCTCAAGCCAGTCCATCACATCCGCACCGGTGTTTGTAGACCCCCAGGCAACCTTTTCATTAAAACCAACAATGATCGTCGGGGTGCCCGGCAGTGATACTCCATATACATTTGATTCGGGTGTATGGAGCTGAACCTCGTACCAGATCGCCGGTACGGTCATATTGAGGTGCATATCATTGGACAGAATCGGATACCCGCCGGCCGTCTTCTCCCCCGAAACAACCCATGTGTTACTCCCGTTATGCGGATCGGGTTGCCACTTTTCAATATTGGATACAAATCCGGGCTGATAGAACGCAGCCGGACCTTCTGTTTGAACCGGCTCAAAATCCCAGGGTGTATCCGGAGGTACAATCGGATCAAGCAGAGAGACCGGTGTGCTCAAATAACGGTTCACGAACTCTTCTCCGAAATGTGCAAGTGCATTACTCGTACTGATATCCGATGATCTGCCTGCGAGCATTTGAGTCATATATTTCAGCAGAAGAGCTGTATTTAATGGATCCCATTCAGCAGGTTTTACATTCAGGATTTTATACTCAATCGGGAATTTTGAATAGTTGAGTGTTGAAATGTATGCATTCACGCCGTCTGCATAGGCCTGAATGGCGTTATAAACTTCGGGATTTTCAGATCCCAGGATCTCCTCCATTGCACGCTCGGCCCCGTAGATCATACCGAGCCTTCTTTGATGGCGGTCATATTCTATTGTTCGTGATCCCATCCACTCGGAAAGCATCCCCCCTGCCGCCCTGATCTGCATCTCCATCTGAAACAGTCGGTCTCTGGCTGTGACAAATCCTTGTGTAAAGTAGAGGTCGTGATCATTTTCCGCAAAAATATGAGGGACACCCCGATCATCGACAAAGACTTCAACACTCTCATAGAGTCCGTCAACACTCAGGTTCATACTGCCACTTTGAGATCTGACCTCTGCATTGGCCCAAAACCCTTCCATTGGGTGAAAAAATGATCCCAGGGGAGGCAGCGAACCCAGAGATATTGAGTAAAAAAAGAAGAGGAGAGTTGTCAGGATTGCGGTGACAATCAGTGGAATGTTACTTTTTTTCATTCAAAAAGGCATTTGATGTTCTGAGGTCTGCAGATGATAACAAAGTTTATTCAATAAAAATGGTTGTTTTTCAACCTGAGGATGGATCAAAAATTGATGAGTAAACCATTCTGAAGAACATAAGTCAGTTCCGGAATGTCGATCACCGGATCGGTGTCGTAAGTCATGGTAAAGCTGACAGCGATCGAAACAAATCTGGAAATACGGACATTCAGCTGGCTTTCAAGTGTTGCTCTTGATTCAAAGAATCGATCCGGCCGGGCCTGATAATAACCGATTAAAATCAGTCGGGTTTGCGGATTGATGTATCCGGTAAGGCCAATATTACTGGTACTTTTCAAGAAATTATTTGTCACAGACTCATCACCCGCCAGGCTCCAAACTTCATGTTCAAACATCACTCCTGAAAAGAGACTGCCTGTAAGTCTCTCTCTTTGCAGAAAATTATACCGAATACCTCCCCCCGCCAGGCTGCGATTATCTAAACCCAGGTTTGCATTGTATTGATACTGAAGAAAAAATTCAGGTGATAATGTTCGATCTCGCACAAATTGTGATCTCAAATGGAAATAGCCACTGCTCACAAGGGATCTACCGTCAACATTGACCAATTCCAGGCTTGTTAGAAGCAGATAGGTGTGGTTCAATGAATTATAGGATGTGTTGGCGCTGTTTCTGAGACGGATTACACGGTCGTTCAATCTGTTTACGGAGAAATCAAAACCGATATCACCATGCCAACCAACGGTGTCGGCATCGCTTCGGATGCGTTCTACATTTAACAGTTGAGCGTGAATATCGGTTATGGTAAACAAACCAATAAAGAGGATCGCAATTACAGTTTTGAATTGATATTTACCGGATGGAAGGTGTAGAGCTTGATTCACGGGTAAAATTAATTATCGTTTTTTTACTTACAAGAATTGAATACAGACAAGATAAGAACGTGAGTCCGGTATAAAAATCGTAAAACACAGTCAGTCTACCTGTCCTCGGCAGGCTTGACGGGTAGCGTTCAATTCATGGCAATCGCTGCACTCGGATCTTTAAGCTGCAGTCTGAATTTAATCCAGCGGATCCAGAACATCTGTCCGGTTGAAAAAGATGAACAGATCATAGCGCTCAGGCAGGGTTGAAGGCACAAAATTGTTCCGGTCCGCAGCAGGATTGTATGTAACACCGATCGCCCTGTGAGGAATACGGTTCGAGAGTGCCTCCTGAAGTTCATCTCTTCTTAGATCCAGATAGAGTTTTTCATGGCCCAGTGACATTAGTTCATACTCCCATGTGCCGGAAGCCGATGATGGAATCTCCATCTGAACCATCGCTCCTTCCCATTGATAGGCGGCCAACACACGTCCTTCATGGGTACCGAAACCGATTGCATAGACCTTATCGTGACCTAAGTGATCACGGCTCAACTGACCAATATTCACCATACCAAACCTTGCCATATCTGTCGCCCTTGCATCTCCGATATGCGTATTGAGCGCAGTTTGCGTCAAGAACCAGGCCTCAACCTTCTGTATCGAAGGGCTCTTTCAGGCGCTGCGCTGGCAGTTTCGATGCGCGCCATTGCTGCATCGAGTGCGCAGGTAACTCAACGCCTGATTGGTGATCATAGCCTTGAGATAATCTGTGAGGCTGATGGCATGCAGTGGCTGGTGCTTCGGCTGGCCGACACCCGCTCTCAGGTTACGATGATCGAGCTACGGGGTTCCAATGGTGACGGGCGGCGTGTTGAATTGAGTGAGCCAATCGATGGGGTTATCCAGATACCGATTGATGACGAGTTTCCCGAGCTTGCTGGCGTCGCCGATCTGAT
>SKZL01000346.1 GCA_007127395.1 Balneolaceae bacterium | reverse complement strand
TCAATTTGGTGCAGACAGCTGCAGAGAATGGGGCTAATATGCTCAACTACTGCAAGGTAAAAGGGCTGATTAAGTCGAATGAGATGATTAATGGCGTAAATGTACAGGATAGCCTGACCGGTGAAGAGTTTAAGGTGAACGGACGCGTCGTTATCAATGCAACAGGTGCATTCACGGATAACATCTTAAAAATGGATAATCCTGAAAATAGATCGATTATTTCACCGAGCCAGGGCGTTCATTTGGTTCTTGATAAAAAGTTTTCACCGGGTGAATCAGCAATCATGGTGCCACATACGGATGACGGTCGAGTGCTGTTTGCCGTTCCATGGAATGGCAAACTTGTAGTTGGAACAACTGATACTCCTGTTGACGATACAAAACTGGAACCTGTCGCGCTTGAGGAGGAAATTGAATTTATTCTTAAACATGCTTCGCAATATCTTACCGGAAATCCCCAGCGATCTGATGTCAGAAGTGTCTTTGCCGGATTGAGGCCGTTGGTTAAAGCCGGAGATGGTAAAAGTACGGCATCACTGTCCAGGGACCATACGTTAATGATCTCAGATTCAGGCCTGGTTACCATCACCGGTGGTAAATGGACTACCTACAGAAAAATGGCTCAGGATACCGTTGACCAGGCAGCTATGGTTGCCGGTCTGCAGGTCAGTGAATGTGTAACAGAGAACCTTCGAATACATGGCTGGTTGAAAAATGTCGATTTCAGTGATCCTCTTCACTATTATGGTTCCGACAGGGTTGCACTCAACCGACTGATCAGTGAGAAACCCGAACTTGGTGAAGTGTTGCACGAGAGGCTCCCTTACCTGAAAGCAGAAGTTATATGGGCTGTTCGGGAAGAGATGGCTATGACCGTTGAAGATATCCTCTCCAGAAGAACAAGGGCATTGTTACTGGATGCAAAGGCAAGTGTTGAAATGGCACCTGAAGTTGCTTCTTTGATGGCAGAAGAGATGGGTAAAGATAAAGAGTGGGAAAAAGATCAGCTTAACGAATATTTAGCCATTGCTGAAAATTATATTCTTTGAAGGATTAACTAACTTTTACTGCATCTACCCATTTTCGCAATACACTTTCCGTGCACCAAGGGTATGAAACCATTTTTCAGGGATCATACCCTCTCTTTTAATAGTTCATTAACTCATTAACTTTCTTTTCAATCTTCACCCGGTCCGGCAGTATGCTATTCATCAAACCGATATTGTATGGCATGGGTATATCGGGCGCACATAATCTCATTACTGGTGCATCCAGATACGTAAAGAGCTGATCAGAAATTTCTGATGCAATCTCTGACCCAAACCCTGCTGTGTATGTATCCTCATGAACAATGAGGCAGCGATTGGTTCTCTTAACAGATTCAAAAACACTCTCCTTATCCCACGGCATCACTGTTCTCAGATCGATCACTTCAACAGAATAATCACTATCGTCTGCGGCTTCTTCACATCTCTCACACATCGCTCCCCATGTTACAATGGTAAGATCTGTCCCCTCTTTCAATCGTTTCGCTTTACCAAATGGGACAACAAAATCGTCACCGGGATAGGACCTTCGGGCATATTTTGAATCAAGTAGATTTCGATGCTCAAAAAAGATTGTAGGATCATTGCTTCTCAATGCAGACCTGAGTAAACCTACAGCGTCTTCAGCATTGGAAGGATAAGCGACCTGCCAGCCGATCATTCTTGCAAAAAACACTTCATTTGATTCACTGTGCCATGGGTCACCACACTTGGCAAAACCACCCGGCATCCTTACAACCATAGGTGCTGCAAACTTATTAGCTGTTCTCCATCGAATTGTGCCGGTATTCTTGAGCTGTTCGGTAGCAGGGTCGGCATATTTTCTAAACTGAATTTCAGCAACCGGCATCAAACCACCATATGCAAGTCCAACTGCCCTGCCGATTATACCCTCTTCAGATAGACTTGTATCAAAAACTCTCTCACTTCCGAAATTTGACTGAAGATCCATCGTTGCTGCATGGACACCCCCTTTTTCACCGACATCTTCTCCGAAGACAAGCAGTTTCTCATTGATATTGAGCTCATACCCAAGTGTTCTTCTGATACCTTCTACTATATTGATTCTCTGCTTTTCAGGAGTTGCTGTATAGACCGGTTGTGGAAATGTATGTCCGTCAGCAGCTAAACCGCCAATCAATTGAGTTTTCTCAAAGTGGGAAGAACGCGTATGGAAGAGTGTTTTATCATCAGGTTCAGCCCTCTCTTCAGCACTTTTAGCATACTTTTTTACCTCCTTTTTAATATCCTTTACTTTCTCATCCCAGTCATCAGTAGTTAAAATATCTGGAACCAACAGATTTTTTAACTTCACCAACGGATCTCTCTGCTCCTCTTTTTCAATCTCCTTCTCATTCTTGTATGACTGATTATCCTGAAAAGAGTGTCCAGTGAGCCTTGGAACAGTTAGCCGTATCAATGCCGGCCCCTTTCGGCTCCTTACATAATTGACAGACTGACGAATAAGTTGAAGCGCCTCTTCAGGTTCAGTTCCATCTCCATCAAAAATCCGCAAATTTTTGAATGAATAGAGGTTGTTCGCAATGTTACCTCCCGGGGTTTGCAGATCACTTTTCACGGATATTCCATACCCGTTGTCCTCAATAAAAAACAGGACCGGAAGATTCAGCGTAGTAGCCATTGTCAGTGCAGACCAGAAACCATTCGTTGCAACAGATCCATCACCACCCAATACCACAGATATTGCTTTTCCATACTGCTGATCATTCAGCACATCTGTTCGATATATAAGAGACTGAGCATAGCCTGCTGCAGGAGTATATTGTGAGCCTACATCACCGGCCATAGGCAGTATCATCGGTTTTCCGGTTCCCGGCAGGTTACATACAACACCAATATCTCTTCCATCACTGTACCCACCTGACTTTGCCATATCTGAGGCGATGGCATCAACAGGATCAAGCCCAAGAGTAAGCATTAAAGGCCTTGATCTGTAGTATGCACTGGCGGCATCGTGCGGATCGTCCAGATGCATCCCCAAAACGATCTGTGATAATTCGTGTCCCTTGGAAGAAAATTGATAGAGCACCTTCTTCTGAGGTGCAAGTTCATTCTCTTCAATTTCATCAATTGCTCTTGATAACAATATCGTTTCAGCAACCCGTAACCATTCAAACTCTTTAGATTCACTCATCTTATCTGGTTTCAATAAAAATTATCCCTTCTCTGATGTTTCAAAAACAGTCAGAAATGACTCCATAAAATGTTCCATCTCTTGCTCTTTCCCGATTGTGATCCTGATACAATGTGGCAGTCCGAAAGCACCTACCCTACGAAGGATTACACCCAGTTTCAGCATTCTTTCCGTAAAATTGATGGCCTCCTCTTCACTTTCCAATATCATCAATACTGAGTTTGAATCAGATTCAACATATTTAACAGAGTTCCGGTCGAAGAATGAGTAGAGACTTTCCCTGCCCCGGCTCACACTATCCACACTCCTCGATATAAACTCCTGATCATCCAGTGCCGCAAGTGCAGCTGCCTGGGCCGGTGTAGTCGGCTCAAACGTGAGCCTCACTTTACTCATTTCGGAGATAAGTCTTTCGTGTGCAATTGCATATCCGATTCTAAAACCGGCTAATCCATATGCCTTGGAAAATGTTCGAAGGATAACCACATTATCCCGTCTCTGACTGACAGAATCCGGATAATCGGGATTGGAAATAGCATACTCAAAGTACGCTTCATCATTGATTAACAGTACATGGTCCGGTAAGCCCTTTAACAGTTTCAGGTATTCATCTCTCACAAGAAAAGTACCTGTTGGATTATTTGGATTGGCCAGATATACCATCTTGGTATCATCATTAACTGAATCAAGGATTGCATCTACATCAAATTTGTAGTTTTGATCCAGTGGTATACGATTCACAGAAATACCCCTTACGCCTGCCTGAACAAAAAAACCGACAAATGTCGCATCAGCCGTGATTGCATGCTCGCCATCTTTAAAGAATGCTCTGCAGATAACAGATATCAGGCTCTCAGAACCTGCCGCCAATAGGACCTCAGATTCTTTGACGCCATTCATTTTGGCTATCTTTTTCCTGAGTTTGCCGGCAACTGGATCCGGATAGTCTTGTATTTCACTTAAACTATCAAGAACTGCCTGTTTCACTCTCTCACTGCAACCCATTCTGTTCTCATTTGACGCAAGTTTCGAAATCTGCTTTGGTTTATAAAGAGATTGAACTTCCGCAATCGTTTTTCCTGCAACATAACCCTTCAGTCTCTTTATATTGTCGGGCAGAATAGAATCAAAATTCATAAATCAATCATTTTATTTCCGGCAATAGCAGCAGATGAATAAAAAATGTTTAGAATGCCGAAATCTTCTAAAGATCAACAATCTAAAAATCGGAGAAAATAGAAGCGCTTTCAAGCGCTATTTTTTGATTGAATCATTTCTCCGTTATTTTCATATAAAATAAGAATTATTATCTACAAAGAGTTCAATTATGACAAAACATTATATCGTAACTGGAGCGAGTCGTGGAATAGGATTTGAAACGGCACTTTATCTATCCGATCGAGGCCATCTGGTCACTGCAATTGCAAGATCTGCAGATAATCTGAGTGAATCTGTTAAAAAATCGGATGGAAAAATTCAGAAGTTGTCTTTGGATCT
>SKZL01000247.1 GCA_007127395.1 Balneolaceae bacterium | reverse complement strand
AGGAGCACGTGTTCAGGGTTATGCCGGTGAGATCAGAATACAATCCTATATGCAGGCAACAGGACAAGATGGGCGCGAACCGGTTCTGGAAGTGGCCAAGGATGGTACGATAAGGGTTGATGGCAGAGCGCATGATCGAATACAGATCGTCAATGTCTCTGATCCGGAAAAGCTTCAAAGGAGAGGCCATGCCTACTTCACCATCAATGAGGATCACATCGAATATGATGGTGAGGTTAGTTCAATAATGCAGGGATACTATGAAAAGGGCAATGTTGACCCGATGAAAGAGATGGTTGATATGATGAAGACCATGCAGATGTTTGAATCACAACAGCGTGCCATTCAATCTGCTGATGAAACTTTATCACAGGCCATCAACAACCTTGGAAGATTTTAATATTAAATAACAAATACTTACTATGTTTAGAGCACTAAGTACAGCCGCATTGGGAATGAGTTCACAACAAAAATCAGTGGACAATATTGCCAACAACCTGGCTAACGTGAATACGACCGGATTTAAACGAAGTACCATTGCTTTCCAGGATCTCTTTTATGAGAACCTCTCCTCCTCTTCTCATGGTTCAGCAGCAAACAGGCCAACCAATGATTCTCCAACACTGCAAGTGGGCCACGGTTCACGAGCCGTTGCAACAATAAGAAATTTTATGCAAGGGTCCATTGCTGAAACAGGAAACGCTCTGGATCTGGCAATCAGCGGTTCCGGATTTTTCCAGGTTGAGATGCCTGACGGAAATGTCGTCTATACACGTGATGGAAATTTTAGCAGGGATTCAAGCGGATTGCTGGTGAATAATTCAGGATTACCACTCGCCGACTTTATTGAAGTTCCTGTGGATGCAGTAGCTATCGAAATTTCACAGGACGGAATTGTAAGAGCCGTTATGGCAGGAGATAACCAGCAGGTTGAATTGGGTCGCCTGGAATTGGCAAAATTTGTGAACCCGGGTGGTTTGGAAGCAAGGGGAGATAATCTGTTTGCCGAAACAGAAGCGTCCGGAATGCCATTTTTTGGAGTGCCCGGTGAAGATGGTTTCGGAGTGATTAGGCAGGGATACCTGGAGCAATCTAATGTGGATATTGTAACAGAAATGGTGCGTCTGATTGAAGCCCAAAGAGCCTATGAAACCAATTCAAAAATGGTTCAGACCGCTGAAGATATGATGAGTGTAACCAACAGCATTAAACGATAAACAGTGTGATAATGATTCTGATGGCCATAGCGAATTTTGGATTAATGACCGCTCAAGGAGAAAGCGTTTCAGAAGCAGAAATGCAGTTAGAGAGCATTGGAATCTACTCAGAATTGAGAGTTTTCAATCAGGACAGACTTCGGGTGGATTCATTAACGGATCAAACGAATATCGTTGAATACATCTCCGAAAGAGCACTTGATGAACTCTATGAGAGATCAGAGGGGGGGGTTTATCGCTTTTCTGTGACACCAAGATGGTTGCCGGGCAGTTTGACTCAGGCTTCACCCGAACAAATACTCAATCTGAGGCTGAAAAGCAGTATCGAACGGTACACTGTTTTTGAGGTCGCCTATTTGCATCGAAACCGCAGACAAACTGTTGAAATACAGCTATCTGTAGATATTGAAAGAGAGATACCGGTTGCATCGAGAAGGATCATGAATGGTGACGTGATAGAGGAAGGAGATTTTGAGTTGAGATGGATATCTGTGCCACACGATCGCGGCCAGCTCGTGAGCAGTGAGAATGAATTGATAGGTAAAACGATCCGCAGAACACTCGTTCCCGGTCAGCCGGTCAGGCATGCAGATGTCAGTTCAAACCTTCTAATCGAAGCGGGTGATGAAGTACAGCTCATTTTTGAGAATAATGGCATACAGATTCAAATTTCTGTTGAGGCCAGACAGAGTGGTGCACAGGATGAGGAGATCAGTTTATACAGCCATGAAACAAGAAGAAGATATCAGGGAGTCATTTCAGGGCCCGGAGTAGCAAAATGGATAAGAACAATTTAGCCAATAATATGAGACAGATAAATTTAATAGCAGCTCTATTACTAATCGTTTTTTTAATAGCAGAACCGGTTGTGGGACAGCATTCTCTCTACAGAGATGTGAAGGCAAACCGTGTGGGAGACATTATCACAATAGTACTTGTAGAGAATATATCCGGAAGTACTACATCAGATTCCAGATCGGCATCGTCCATCGATGGGAGTGCAAACGGATCCATTTCCGGAAACTTTCTGCCATATGAGCCAACTTTTGGTACAGGAGCCCGTGTGGATTACGGTTCAGACGAGAGAAATCTTGCCAATCAACGACAACTTCTTGAAGGTTTTGTGAGTGTACAGGTTGTAGGTGTGGATCAGATGGGTAACCTGATTGTTGAGGGCAGCCGTCATACCGAGATCAACGGTGAAGTTCATGAAATGAATTTAAGGGGCTTGGTCAGGACCAATGATATCGACAACCAAAACCGGGTGCTTTCATACAAACTGGCCAATGCAGATATCAAATATCAGAAAAAGGGAGGACTTGTGGATTCGGTGAAACCAAAGGGTTCGTTCTCCAGGCTTGCATTCAGATTGATATCAGTGGGACTGGCTGGGGTTGCAATCAAAAAAGCACTGGACTAATCAGAGATTTCAAAACAGAGATAACGGAGTCATTCAACAGATGAAGAAACTATTTAAACTAACTTTAATACCACTGCTGGCTTTAGCCTTAACCAATGAGGCAGTATCACAAACAATGTTGGCGGATTTGGTTGAGATTCAGCATGCACATCGTAAAGAGTTGATCGGATATGGATTGGTTACCGGCCTTGATCGAACCGGAGACCGTACAATCAGCAGCCGTGGATCTGTTTTTACCGTGCAATCCATCGCCAATATGCTTGAAAATTTTGGTATAACCGTTGATGCGGAAAGATTGAGAACCCGGAACGTAGCAGCAGTAATGGTTACGGCAACGGTTAGCCCGTATCATGCACCGGGAAGTGATATTGATATAACAGTTTCATCACTGGGTGATGCAAGCAGTTTGCAGGGTGGTGTACTATTACAAACGCCACTATTTGATCCGGACAATGATGAAGTTGTTGCCAAAGCACAGGGAGCGATCATCACAGGTGGATACACCGCAGAGATGCCCGGAGCCAGAATATCAAGAAATCAAACCCTGACAGGGACAATTCCGGGAGGAGGTATCGTAGAGAGAAATCAACTCCTTGAAATCAATGCAAATGAACCGGTTGGATTGGTTCTGCGTAACCCAAATTTTACAAATGCCCGCAGAATAGTGGAAGAGATCAATAACACATTTGATGAAGATCTCGCCTCTGTGTATCACGCCGGCCTGGTTCAGGTTGATGTTCCTGCTGCTTTTCAGGATAGAGGGTCAATCAACATCTTTACAAGTATCATTCTGGAGCAAACTATTGAGGTCGATACACCGGCGAGAGTTGTGATCAATGAGCGTACCGGGACGATCGTAGCCGGAGGAAGGGTGATTATTGATGACGTGATGATCTCACATGGAAACCTTCAGGTACGTACACAGGTGACCCCCTTTATTAGTCAGCCCGCGCCCTTTGGAGCAGGTGAAACAGTTGTGGTGCCTGTAACGGAAGTGGGGATCAGTGAGGAAGCTGCACAGACAATTGTTCTGGAACCGGAGACAACCGTTCAGACTCTTGCTGCTTCGCTAAATGCTTTGGGATTAAACCCGAGAGATATCATCTCCATATTTCAGGCATTAGATCGTGCAGGTGCTCTCAGAGGTAAATTGATTGTGATGTAAAAATGAATAAAGAAGAACGTTTGCCACTAAATCGGTTAAACAGAAAAAATAATTAGACAAAAATGAATATTGGAAACTTTCTGCATTTCAGTCAAAATTCGATCTCTGAAGAGCGAAGAGAAGAATTGAGGAAAGAGCAGGCAGCAACAGATATCGAGAAAATATTTGCAAAACATCTGGTCAATGAGATGACCAAAAACAGCTTCAAAATGTCTGACGGAATGCAATCATTTGGACAGTCTGACAGCGTGTACCGTGAATTTATTACGGAGGCCCTGGCTGAGCAGCTTGCTACAGAAAAGCGGCTTGGCATGGCAGAAATGATTTCAAAATACTGGAATCAAAACAGTGAATCATCAGAATAAATAATCATCTAACAGAAAAAAACTCATGTCAAAGAACGAAAAATCTGAAATAACGCTAAAAAATCTGGGCGACCATGTTGAGTTGTTGAACAAGATTTTTGGACGTCTGCTGCATACAATGGATGGACAAATAGATGCGATAGTTTCTTCAGACCCAAAATCAATCGAACAGTTGACGGAAGAGCATTCAATGCTGAGTGCAGAGTACAAGAGAGCTGAGAAGAGTTTCATATCGGAACTCAAAAATCAATTCAAAAGCAGAGGTGATCAGACGCCCCGGTTAAGCGAACTTAAGGAGATCTATCCGGAAGCAGCGGAACTGATTGAAAATTGGCGAGAGATTTTGACTTTAAATACCAAAAAAATGCAACAGAAACATGAGCATGTTGTGAGATTGCTTGAGTTCGCGCTGCTTCGAAACTCAAGTATGATGCGAAGTATTTATTCTATTCAGAATAATAAAACAGCACACTATACACTGGAAGGGAATAAAGAAAATAAGATGTCAGGATTGGCGGTAAACCAAGAAATTTAACTTT
>SKZL01000191.1 GCA_007127395.1 Balneolaceae bacterium | reverse complement strand
GTTTTTCTGTGAGTTCATCATGAATCAGAGTGTTTAGCCTATATATGGACGATTCATACTGTTGATTGAATGCCTCAGCAATAGCCCGGTTCAATTCCACTTCTAATATGAGTCCGCTGTTTTCTTCTGAGCGAAAAATACTTCCTGCCACCATCTCGCCGGGTTCAATAATTGAAAGTGCTATTTGGTCGATATCTGTTGTATGCTTGAATAAAAATTGATTAATACTAATCAATGTAACAAACAGCAGAACCGCCGCAACTGAGAGGTAGGCAACTCTTCTCCGCCATATCCGTCGGCCGGCAGCGATCTTTTCAGCATGATCTTTCTTTTTTTGAGACTTCAAGATCATACTTCTCAGATGCAATTCTATTTCAAAATAGTCATACAGAACAGGATTTCTCAAGAAAGATACCCACAGGTTATCTATAGCATTCCTGTCCAGTTTACCTTTCAGATAAGAATCAATCTGCTTTGAGTCCTCAACGATTTCGCTGTTTTTCATTTTTGTGGGTCTTTTGTGGATGGCACCCGGATCGGGTAACGCCGGAGCCTCTTTATTGTATGAGTCATTTTTCCTGAATTCCTTACAACAATTTTACACTATTTATCAATTTTATCTCTCACACACTCATTTAGCTGTTGGATCGCCCTGTGTTTTCTGATCCATACATTGTTTACAGTGATATCAAAATGCTCAGCAATGTCTTCTGCATCAGCATTTGGATGATCAAACATAAATTTCACTAAAGATCTGTAATGGCCTTTCAGTTGTTTCAGACACCATAACAAGATAGACTCCTTCTCTTCATCAATTAGCCTCCAGGTTTGATCCGGTTCTGAAACAACCTGATCATCTATCTGTTCAAAGTAGTCAGAATCATATACTTTCAATGTTTTATAATAACTGTGCCTGGCCCCTGTCAACATATATGAGAGAATGCCGGATGGTGACTTAATCTCATTATTCTGAATTTTTGGTATTACATATTCAAACATCCTCTGGACTGCATCCTCAGCGTTTTCAGGAGATGCGCCGGCTGTAGCAATAAGATATTTTTTTAGAATAGGGAGAATTTTCGCACAAAGATCATTCGCCTTTTTCATGTCGTCTTTATTGATCGCTTCAACCAATTCAGAGTAGTCCATATTATGCTGATTACAATAATCGAATTTTTCATACCGGATCTGAACAAAATATTGCCCTGTCTCAGATCAGATTTTTACTTTTAAAACTGATAAACCCATTTCCTGCAATAATGATATGATCTATCACAGGAATATTTAACAATCTGCCGGATTCACACAACCTCTTTGTGAGCATTATATCCGCTTTTGACTCTTTGAGATAACCGGATGGGTGATTATGAACAAGTATTATACTATTTGCCTGATTCAAAACCGCCTGCCTCATCACTTCTGCAGGTTCAACAATGGTTGAGGTACTCCCGCCCGTGCTGATTCGCTTATAACCAAGCAGCAGTTTCGAGTTGTTCAGGAATGCAACATAGAACTCTTCATGTGATAAATCCCGTAACTTCGGCATAAAATATGCAGCTGCAATTTCCGGTGTTACCATTTTTATCTCTTCACCCAAAGAGGCTACCTGAACCCTTCTGGATAGCTCAAAGACGGCTTCAAGTGTTATCGCCTTGATTTTTGCAATACCCGGTATCACCATCATCGATTGCCAATCTTTTTTTGATAAACCCCGAAGCCCTCCAAAATGATCAAGAAGAGCCCTGGACGTATCCAATACATTCATCCCCTTTGAACCGGTTCTGAGAAGAATTGCCAAAAGCTCCGGTTCTGAAAGTGAATCCACCCCGTACTTAAGCATTTTTTCCCGAGGCTGCTCTTCGGGCAGCATATCACGGACACTTCTTCCCATATATCTTCTTATATCAAATTCGGCCAATTTCCACCCCTTTTAACTATATGAACCTGATTCAGTCTATTCCTTACAAACTTTTTTATTTTCTCTTGCCTGAACGTCGGATTTCATTGGCACACCTTCTTATAAAAGGTTCATTATGACCTTGAGTGCCATTTTTTCAAATTAAATCGAAAACAAAATCCACTTTTCACCTAAACTTGCTTATTATTAGGGTTAGGTGCTCAAAATTATATTATTCTGAATCTTCTCAGTTCATATCCTTATGAATAAAAACGATAAGCCATCTTTTGAAGAGGCTTTGGAAAAACTGGAAGCAATTGTTGAAAAGCTCGGAGATCAATCCATATCTCTTGAAAAATCTGTGGAACTCTATGAGGAGGGTCTGAGTTTATCTAAAATCTGCACAGAGACTCTTGAAAGTGCAACCCTGAAGATAGAGCAGATTGATCAGGCAATGAATCGCGACAATAAAGAAGAAAGTTAGAAAATATGGATGACTACATTCCGAAAGCCGGTCCGCTTCTTAATGAGATCCACTCACCGGAGGATCTGAAGAAGCTGAATCCGGATCAATTACAGGAAGTTTGTGATGAACTCCGAGAATATATCATCGATACGGTCTCAGTACATGGCGGACATTTCGGCGCAAGTCTTGGTGTGGTTGAACTAACCGTTGCTCTTCACTATGTCTATAATACTCCAAATGATCAGTTGATTTGGGATGTCGGACATCAGGCTTATGGCCATAAAATCCTAACCGGCAGAAGAAATGAATTTCATACAAACAGAAAGTATAAAGGGCTCTCAGGTTTCCCAAAACGTTCTGAAAGCGAATATGACGCTTTTGGTGTAGGTCACTCCAGTACATCCATTTCTGCCGGATTAGGAATGGCTGTTGCGAGTGATTTGGATAAGAGTAATAAAAAAGTAGTTGCCATAATCGGTGACGGTGCCATGACCGGCGGAATGGCGTTTGAAGCGATGAATAATGCAGGGGCTCTGCAATCCGATATGCTGGTCATTCTGAACGACAACAATATGTCGATTGACCCCAATGTAGGCGCCCTGAAAGAGTATCTTGCTGAGATTACAACGAGCAAAACCTTCAATAAAATGCGGGATGAGATTTATGATTTGCTCGGTCATTTTAAAAGTGCCGGTGAGAAAATGCGTAAGGCTGCATCCAAACTGGAACGTGCGATGACCGCTGCCATCACACCGGGTGCACTTTTTCAGGCTCTTGGTTTTAAATACTATGGTCCGGTGGATGGCCATAATGTGGATACTTTGCGCCGGCATCTGGAAGATCTTCGGACCGTGAGCGGACCAAAATTGCTTCATATTGTCACTGTCAAGGGTAAAGGTTTTGCACCCGCAGAAAGAGAACAGACCAAGTGGCATGCTCAGAGCAGTCCTTTCGACAAAATTACCGGAAAGTCACTGGTGCCGCCCTCCAATGGTGACCGCCACCCCCCGAAATATCAGGATGTATTCGGTGAAGCATTGGTAGAATTGGCCGCTCTGAATGAAAACATTGTAGCCATCACACCTGCCATGCCTAGCGGTTCAAGCCTCTGGCCAATGATGAAAACATTTCCGGACAGGGCTTTTGATGTCAGTATCGCTGAACAACACGCTGTGACATTTGCCGCCGGCCTCGCAACCCAGGGCAAAAAACCTATCGCCGCACTCTATTCTACTTTCTTGCAAAGAGGTTATGATCAGGTAATTCACGATGTTGCCATTCAGAAACTACCGGTAGTCTTCTGTATTGACCGCGCAGGTATTGCAGGTGCCGACGGCCCGACTCACCACGGCTTGTATGATGTGGCATACCTCAGAACCGTTCCTAATATGATTGTGTCATCACCAATGAATGAGCAGGAACTTCGGGATATGCTCTACACCGCATCGGAATATGATGACGCGGCATGGGCAATTCGTTATCCAAGAGGTCGTGCAACGGGAATGAATATCAGAGAAGAGTTCCGGCATGTTGAAATCGGTAAGGGCAGAACTATCCGTGAAGGTGATAAAGTTGCGGTTCTCAGTTTCGGGCCAATCGGAAAGTATGTAACGGAAGCGGCAAACAAATTGGAGGTTGAAGGTATTGAGATCGGCCACTTCGATATGCGTTATGCCAAACCTCTTGACACAGAGCTAATTAACTACATTCTTGTAAATTACGATATTATTATCACATTAGAGGATGGCGCAAAGCTGGGTGGTTTCGGCTCTGCCGTTGCCGAATATGTGGCGGAAAAAGGGTACGGCGTGCCGGTAAAAATCATGGGTGTACCGGATATAATTGTTGAACATGGTACCCAAAGAGAGCTTCATGATGAAATCGGTATTGGCCCGGATGGTATTATCGCAGAGGTTAAAAGTTCTCTTGCCATTCTGATCGGGGAATAAACGGCTAATTTATTCATAAGTTTGTTTCCATCTATGAAAAATCAATTAGACTTTTGATCTGATCCTTCATGGTCTACAATCTGAATCATTTCGACTATCTGCTTCCGGAAGAACTTATAGCACAAACACCTGCCAACCCAAGAGACCACTCACGGCTGCTGATTTATCAAAGAGAAACGGATACCATCATTGATGATTATTTCTATAATATTGGCAACTACCTGCCTTCTGAGACTACTCTGGTTATAAATAACAGTAAGGTAGAAAAATGCCGATTGCTTTTTCATGAGGGCAAAACTGAAATTTTTGTTACTAAAACTGTTGATGACAAACGTGTTGAAGCGATGGTGAGGCCCGGAAGAAAATTTAAAAAAGACAAAGTGGTTCAGCTGACAGACGACTT
>SKZL01000267.1 GCA_007127395.1 Balneolaceae bacterium | reverse complement strand
AAGGGGGCACCGGCCTGGGATTGGCAATTGTAAAACACATTATTGAAGCTCATGGTGAGAAATTGATGATTGATAGCAAGCCTGAACTAGGGTCTGAATTTAGTTTCACTCTGACAAAAGCAGCAACGGTTTCGGTTTGATTGGCTTTTTCCTACCTTTTTGGTAAATAAATCCATTAAAATTAAAATAAGAGAGGGTCACACATGATCTATGCCGTTATTATGGCCGGAGGAGCGGGGACCCGGTTTTGGCCAAAAAGCAGAATATCAAAACCAAAACAGTTTTTAAAGCTGTTTGGAGATCAGACCATGATTCAGAAGACGGTGAAGAGGCTGAAAGGTTTTATTGAGCCTGAGAATGTCATGGTAATTACAAATGAAGATTATCTGAATCATGTGAAGGAACAGATGCCGGAACTGAGAAAATCTTTTCTGGTTGGTGAGACCGTTGGCAGAAATACGGCTCCCTGTGTTGCTGCGGCAACGGCACTTTTGTACAAAGAGAATCCGGAGGCGGTGATGATTGTCCTTCCGGCAGATCATGAAATTAGAGATGAAAAAGAGTTTTTAGGAATTTTAAAGAGCGCTGCTCAATCTGCGGACAAAGATGAAGCGCTGTTAACGATTGGTATTGAACCGGACCGTCCGGAAACCGGGTATGGATATATTCATAGAGCCGGTGAAAAGGCGGGTGAATATTTTGGAAGGGACATTTATGATGTTCTGAAATTTGAGGAGAAGCCGAATCTGGAGAGAGCAGAACAGTTTCTCAAATCCGGTGACTACCTGTGGAACAGCGGCATTTTTATATGGAAAGTGAAGACAATTAAAGAAGCGTTTGAAAAACATCTGCCGGAAGTTCATGAGAAGATTGAGACTCTAATCGGTTCAGATTGCAAAAAAGAGGATATCGACCGTTTTTATCATTCATGTCCATCCATTTCAGTTGATTACGGTATTATGGAGAAAGCTGAGAATGTAAAGGTAGTCCCGGGCAGTTTTGGCTGGAATGATGTGGGTAGCTGGAAGGCAGTTCATGAACTTTCAACAAAAGATAAGCATGGCAACACGAAAGGGGAAGCGCGCGTGATGTTTCATAACAGCGCATCTAATCTGGTTCATTCTGAGTCCGGAAAATTGATCACCCTGGTGGGGGTAGAGAATATCGGTTATATCGAGACAGAGGATTCCATTCTGATTATCGACCTTGATAGAGCACAGGATGTGAAAGAGTTATACGAGAGGATCAAAACCGATCCGGAGAGCAAGAAACATCTGTAGGTTTTGACCGGTAATCAGATCGTAATTTCCAGCTGGTCAAAGGCCAGTTGCACATGTGGAGGGAGTTTTTTGTTACTGGATTCGTGATCTACATAGGAGTTCATGTGAATCAGGTAGGTCATCGGGATCTTCAGCTCCTCGGCTACTTCTACAGCTTCGGGGATGGTCAGATGTGTTGGGTGTTTAGGCCCCCAGCGCAGCCCACTTAGTACCAGCACTTTGCTGCCACTTACCAATGATTTTGTAGAATCAGGGATGCTTTTAACATCTGTCATGTAGGAAAAATCATTCAGGCGGAAACCTGTAACTTCAATATCACCATGATTATAAGGTAGTGGTGTGATTTTGATATCATTGAAACTGAAAGGTTTAGTGACTTCATTCAGCTCAATCGAGGTTGAACCCGGATATTTATTTTTACCAAACAGATAGTCAAAGCGTGAACGGATTGAGCGGAGTCCGTTTCTGCTGGAAAAAAGAGGTATTGAACCTTGTTGTTTGTAATTGTATGCTCTCAAGTCGTCGATACCCGCCATATGATCCATATGCTCATGGGTGATAAGCACCAGGTCGATATGATCGATGTCTGAACGGATAGATTGAAGGCGGAATTCCGGGCCGGCATCAATCAAAACAGAGGCTTTATCAGTTCTCACCCATGCAGAACAGCGATAGCGTTGATTTCTGGGATCACTATTTAACAGTTCTCTGCCAAAACCGCCTGCAACAGGTACCCCCATTGACGTTCCGGTACCAAGAAAAGTGCATTTCATCTTACTTAAGGAGTATTTTCCATTTGATTTTCGATGGCATCAAAACGATCCACACGAGCCCAGATATCTTCCAGTTCTCTTCTGACAGCAGGTTTTATAAAAAGATCTTCAGGATCAAAACGGCGGATCACTTTTGCAAGGATGGCGGCTTGCGTTTCAGCCGGTCTGTTTTTGTTTATAACGACCAGATTATCACCTTCAATGATGCATTGATCTCCGCGAAAAGATCCTCTCTCCTTTCGAATGGTATATCCTGCTTTTTCACAGATAGATTCAAGTTCCAGTAAAAGTTTTTCAACTTTCATTTAAAGGCCGATACCGATAGTTATGGAGTGTGATGTAAAGTCATAATCGTATATATCACCATCAATATCATATTTTCTGTAATCAAAATCATAAGCGATTGCCAGTGCGCGTCTGCCGAAGATATTGTTGATGAATAAGACGGCTCTGGTATCGAACCGGAAAAGGTTGCCACCGAAGAATGATCCCTGGGCAAAACTGAATCCGTAGTTGGGTGTGGCGTGCATTTTAAAATTAAATCGATCAGATAGTTTGATATCTGAAGAGATTCCGGTTCCAAAAATGAGGGAACTTTGTTGAAACTCGGTGTCAAAACTGCTGGCACGAACCCTTTTTATGTCTGTAGTGAGCTGAATAGGGACTGAAAATACAAAAGTTGAAGAGCGTGTCAGGTTGAGATTATTGAAAATCCTTCCGGACACATTCAGATACGAATTATCATCCATCCCTGTAAAGGAGCCGGCAAGCCCAAGGCTAATGTCCAGGCCGGGACTGTTGAGTCTGAATCGAATGATATTGTCACTGAAATCAAGTCTGTCGAAACCGCCGGTCAAATCACCGGAATAGGAAAAATCAGCGATATCCCAGCTAAGTCCAACAAGAGTTGAAGTGCCAAGCGGCCTTTCGAGCCTCTCTTGAGTTTCCTGGATCGAAAACATTTGGCCGAGGGAGAGTGTTGGCAGACAGAAAATAATAATAAATAGTAGTGGAATGAGACGGTGATAATTTAAAAATTGTATCTTCATTGGAATGATTTGAAAGAATATTTAATTAAACAGATAAATTATAGGGATATCGTCATGAAAACAATATTAACACTGTTAATTTTACTGCTGATGTCAAGCACATATAGTGAACGAACAGATAACATCTATCAATATGAATTAAATTCAATTGATGGCGAAAAAGTCTCATTAGAAGCATTTCAAGGAGATGTTTTGTTGATTGTAAATACAGCATCTGAATGTGGGTATACCCGTCAATATGCCGGTTTGCAGGAGATTTTTGATAAATATGAGGAACAGGGTTTTAAGATTCTTGGATTTCCTGCCAATAATTTTGGAGGGCAAGAGCCTGGATCAGATGAGGAGATTGCTGTTTTTTGTGAGGTAAATTTTGGAGTTACATTTCCGCTCTTCTCGAGAATATCTGTAAAAGGAGAGGATCAGCATCCACTTTTTGAGATGCTCACATCTGTTGAAAATCCTGATTTCACCGGAGATATTGGTTGGAATTTTGAGAAATTTCTGATTGACCGTGAAGGAAATCTGGTCAGAAGGTTTAAATCAAATGTGGAGCCTGAAAGTGAAGAAATGGTAAGTGCAATAGAGTCTCTGCTGTAAATAGTCTGAAAATCTACTATCCCATCACCATCCCAGGGAGGGCGACATGTGAGCATGTCGCCCTTCCATTTTTATAAGCTATAAAACCATGAATACCTATTGACTTACTGTGGATAAGGTGTGTATATTTGGGTCTGCATGAAAAAATGTAGAAGTTATTGATACAGTGGTCGGTAGTTTCCCGAAGGATCGGGGTTAGAACGCCTGTCCCGAAGCATCGGGAAGGTCGAGGGTTCGATACCGGTCTTAAAGTTTTGAAAGATTGATATAATGGTCCGGTAGTTTCCCGAAGGGTCGGGATTAGAACGCCTGTCCCGAAGCATCGGGAAGGTCGAGGGTTCGATACCGGTCTTAAAGTTTTGAAAGATTGATATAATGGTCCGGTAGTTCAGTTGGTTAGAACGCCTGCCTGTCACGCAGGAGGTCGAGGGTTCGAGTCCCTTCCGGATCGCAATAAGAGCTGCCCATTCTTTAGTGGGCGGCTTTTTTTGTTTTGGGGAACAATGCTTAACAAGAGAGAATCATGCACTATCTGTATATCATATATAGCCAAAAGCTTGATCGATATTATATTGGACAAACAAAACAGGTTGAGAAAAGGCTCATCAAGCATAACAAGGGTCATTCATTGGCAACCAGAGGAGGTGTGCCCTGGGTGTTGGTAAAAGCGGTTGAATTTGAATCAAAATCGCAGGGGATCATAGCGGAGAACTGGCTTAAAAAGATGAAAAGTCGCCGGATAATAGAAGTGCTTGTGGAAGATAAAGTGGATATAAAGAGAATCATTGCCGGTTAGAACGCCTGTCCCGAGACTTCGGGAAGGTCGAGGGTTCGAGTCCCTTTACCGAGGGGTCGGCATCCGAGACCGGATCGCAAGGAATCCCAATCATTTACGGATGTTTGGGCTTTTTTGTTTTGGTAAAATTATTAAGTTGATCTGAGCGTTGATATTCCGAAGCAGTGCTTCAGGGGTTCGAGTCCCTTTACCGAGGGGTCGGCATCTGAGACCGGATCGGTTT
>SKZL01000068.1 GCA_007127395.1 Balneolaceae bacterium | reverse complement strand
TGGATACGGATACCAAAATCCTGCCGGAAATCTGCATTGAATGATTCCGGTTCAAAAATCTCCATTGTTGCTTTCCGCTCCCATTCAATCCCCCTTTGCGAGTAATTTGCAACGGCATCACCGCTCGATGCTACAGGATTAACTTCATCATATATTTTACCCGGTACATAAATTCCACTTTCATAGCCAAAATAACGGTCCTCCTGTATAGAGATTGAGATAACTGGTAGAGAATATCGGTCTCTGCCATCGGGTGTCACAAAGAAGGATTGAGTACTGATCGGGCCGCCCATCGTTTCCCCCTTCACTGCTCTTGCACGTACTACAGTTCCTTTGAATATGAGATCTTTTGGAAAATAGTACGGTTCCGGACTCTCTTGAAAAGTTGTTTGCATCCGGCTCAAATAATTTGCGTCCATGCTGCGGTCACGGATCTCAATAGGATCGTTTGATACATATATATGCGTGGCATATGACTTCTCCAGCAACTGTTGATGAGGACTCCGATACCTGTCCATATGCCTGTATACGGTTCCCTGAAGATGATTCAATTCAGGCTCAGAACCATCAAGAGTATAAATGATTGTCACATCCGGATCAGGATGTGACAATTCCAGGACAAAAGCTTCATTATAAAAACCACCTGCTTTTGAAAAGTGAACCGGTGCAAGCCGGTTTTGTGCATCGATTTGAACAACGAATCCTGAAAAAGAGAGCAGCAAAAAGATACACACTGTTTGTAATACCGAAATAGGTATTACATGCAATATCCTTCTGCTTATTGTCGGGTCAAAAATCATTTTCGGCCTGTGTTGATCCTCATTATTAGGGCAGTAATATAATGCCACTATAATGAAGAATACCCGAAATCCCTCTTATACACTTACAAAGTATATTTTTTATCGCTGATGAAGTTTGGAAATTATACAGGTTTTGGGTGTTTATATGGAGCTCTGTATTCTCGACTGATCAGTCTCGATGCCGCTGGGTTGTCCAGGATCATGAACTCTTCATTGTCCCACCTGACAATACTATTAGTTTCATATGCAATCATGGCTAGTTGCACAGTGGTGCTGGAATAAAATGCATCTTCTGCACTGCTGCTGATTGCGGATGGATCTCTGCGTTTAACAGCATCGATAAACTCTGCCATATGAAGTTGCTGCATTCCGCCTTCAGTAGAAATTTCACGTTCTACTATTTCACCTTCATCACCTGATGGCCAAACCATAAATTTCCTGTCCGATACAAATATGGAGTTCCTCTCACCATGAAAGAATATTCCGTTATTTAAATCGGAATTCTGCTCACCGGCTCCCCATAATCTATGTTGCCACACTACCGGTGCAGTTTCAAATTTCATGGTAGATGTAAGGGTATCAGGTGTTGTCATTCGATCCTTTAGCACAAAATTTCCACCTGTTGAGTGAATCTCTGTTGGCACCTTTTCTCCTAAAACACGCCGAATAATATCGATATGGTGAATACCCCAATCCACCAGATGACCATTTCCATACTCTTTCTCAAGGCGCCAGTTGAAGTGGCCGATACTGGGGCGATATGGCAATTTTGGAGCAGGGCCACACCATGCATCCCAATCCAGTGAGGCCGGCGGGTCCTGAATTGTTGGATCACCCGGGTTTGCCCGATAGTGAATCTGAGCTACCACTTTGTGCAGCTCACCTGCCCTCCCTTCCTGAATATATTGTTGAGCATACTGAAACGCTTTACTCTGCCTTCGCTGAAAACCTACTGCAACAATATTGCCGGCTTTCTCTGCAGCCCTGACCATTGCCAGCCCTTCCATCGGATCATAACTCAACGGTTTCTCACAAAAGATATCAAGCCCTTTTTCACACGCATCGATAAACTGCAGTGCATGCCACTGGGGTGGAGTGGCAATAAAGACAGCTTCCAGGCCATTCATCTCAAGCATATCCCTGTAGTCACTAAACGTACTCGGGCGTGACCCCTGAATCTGTTCCAATTTATCCGCAGAATCTTTTAAATGATCACTGTCAACATCACAAACTGCCACAATTTCAACTCCGCCAACTTCAAGTGCAGCTTCTGAAATGACCATGCCATACCAACCGGCACCTATCAATCCCACTTTGATTTTCCGGTTGCCGGCTAATGAAGGCATATAAAATGATCCCGCCAATGCGGCTGAACTTAATGCTGTTTTTTTGATAAATGATCTTCTGTTCATATGAATGTCCTATTTGATTTAGTGTAAGTTCATCAATATAAGCAACCGTTTAAAAATTGCATGAGCTGTCTGAGCACACAATTATTGCCGGTCTAATTCCTATACGGCATAAAATATATTGTGTAAGTGGTTTTGGTTGGATAGGTTCTGTAAGGCTCCCTGGCGGTGACAGGCGTCCCACCGACACCCGTAACTCGATGATCAATACTCATCACAGGATTGTCACTTCGCTCTAATTGATATGGATACCACGAACTATCCAGGTTAGTGTACGGATCAATTGCTACATTCATCAGATGGCTGCTGTAAAATGCCAGGCCCATCTCATCACCTGTTGATATCTTTGCCCACCTTACATCCGTCCGGTTATCAAAATCCTGAGGAATGATGTAGGGAATTTCGATCTCATCAATATCAATCGCATACAGACCTGTTTTAGCACCTGTCTTACGATCCGGATAGGTTTCAAACGGCCCCTTGCCAAACCACTCAAGGGTTTCCATTTCACCGGATAGGGTAAATTGCAGCCCCAGCTTCTGCAGCCATGGGATGTGTGATGGCGGCCATCCTGAATATTCAAGATTGGGATAAACCGAGTGCTCCAGCTCTATCAATCCATTACCATGAATTGTATATGCAAATGTATTGACAAACCTCATGTCCCGCACTACGCTTGAATAGGAATTAACATCCAATTGAACCAGTATTTGATCGCTGCTCATCTCATATACTGAGTACCCCTGAAGCTCATGGACCAGTGAATCGAGTCCCCACTCATATATCAGATCAAACTCGGGCACTCCCCATGTCGACACTTCATTCATAATGGGAACTCGTGAAACATTCAAAATAGCACCGTCACGGATCAACTCTTGTCCGCCAAGATTCATCGATTTCAACGAGCCACTTTCCAGGTCGAAGATATACTCAAAGTCTAAACCAACTATAGAAAGCCGGTTTTCATCCTCCAGGATACTCAGCTCGCTATTCTGACCGGATATCTCCTCCCAAAAATATGGGGTTATGATCTCCTTTTGATTCATATGAAACTCACCGAAAGCAATTTCATAACCCGCTTCTGCCCATACCGCACTCTCTTTCAAGCGGGTTGATATGAACAGATCCACGTAGTGATCATCCCAGATACTCTCCATACTAAACGGTATATTCACCGCTTGCTTCTCCAAAGGTGCGATACTCAAATCGAGGGTTCCCTCTTCGATAACCTCACCGTTCTGCTTAAGCATCCAAATCGTCTCAAATTCATCCAGTGATGAAAAATGGTGCCTGTTTTGAATCTCAATCAAACCTGCTTTCAGATCAATGGCTTTGTAGTATACCGGTGCATGACTCCTTTTCACCTGCCAGGCTTCCGGCTCCGGAACCCGGTTGAATGCGATAATACCGTTCATCGAACCCGAGCCGCTTAGCGGCGTAGATCCGTATGAATAGAAGGACCCTTTGGATTCAACTTCTTCGAAAGTAAGCCACAATAACAGATTTTCATCAACCGGTGCATCACTGTTGAAGTATCCAAGCGAACCTGATTCACGTGCAGTATTATGTATTCTGACATCCGTTACCATAGAATTGGATATATACCCTTCCCATGCCTCATTATTGATCATATGGTTCTTGCCGATGGTGATTGGATTTCTGACCCTTTGAACAGTGCCAGAAGCTGTTGCAGTCGCAACCGGTTCACCATTGATAAAAATCACCATCTCTTCACCGTCATAGCCGGCCGCCAGATGATGCCAGTTGAAATTCCAGTTGATCGGTAATTCCGCACGAAGTCGATGTGTATCAGATGTTCTGAGTGTGAACTCAATCTCCCTTTCTGACACCTGAGCGAGATCGATAGCAGTACCTTTTCCAATGATATTGTTGTGATTAACAAACCCTCTCGGATAGATCCAGAGTTCAACGGTAAAAGGTCCCCGTATATCCAGCTCTTGAGTCGGTGTAATCTCGATAAAATCATCGAGTCCGCTGAAACCGATCGCACTGCCCATCTCTGTCTCTACAATAGCAGGGCTGCCCATTAAAACGGCCTGATGCTCATATCCTGAATGATCGTTGGCTTCAACAAGGTCGAACAGTACACCCTGATCCATCCAGTCCCAGATATATCCGCCCTGAAGTCTTGGATTTTTATTGATCGCATCCCAGTATTCATCGAAGTGTCCGAGCGCGTTACCCATCGCATGCGAATATTCACCCATGATTACCGGGCGGCTGGTCGTATCACCGATTGCCTCAAGAAGGGCAGGATGCGGATAACGGGTTCCCAGTATGTCTGCAAATGGTGCATCACCGTTCGGATGATTGGATTGATGCATAATATATCTCGTCGGATCAATTTCACGGGCAAGATCGGCCATCTTCTGATGCACAGGTCCAAGGCCGCACTCGTTGCCTGTACTCCACATTATCACACTTGGGTGATTTTTATCCCGCTGCACAAACTTCTCCATCCTGTCCAGAAAAGTGGTTTCCCAACCGGGAATATTTGGAAGCC
>SKZL01000311.1 GCA_007127395.1 Balneolaceae bacterium | reverse complement strand
GGGATATCGAATTTGGTTTTACTGATGAGATGATAAGACAAAATCATCCTAATACGAATATCAATGAATTCTTCGAAAATATTGAGCAAACAAGAGATCCTGTAAGAATTGAGATCTGGGAACTTGTACATCATATAAATTGAAAGTTGACGGGTCCATTTGCATTCGAACCATCACTTATTCCAATCCGGCAGACCATAAATCTGTTGTGTAATACAGTGAATGCTTCCCTGGCCCCAAACAAGGTCTGAGCACTCAATTCCTATGATATCTCTATCGGAAAAATATCGGGCAAACAGTTCCAGCGCTATTTCATCATACCTTTCATCGTACAATGGTACAAGCACGACACCATTGGCGATGTAAAAGTTGGCATAACTGGCCGGTACATGTTCTGAACCATCTAAAGTAGTTACTTCAATCTTGGTCTTTGGCAACGAAAGTGTGACTATTTGAAAAGGTTTACCTGTAAGATGATGACGGCTTTGCAAAAGTATCTCATAATTTCTCTGTAGTGTCTCATAATTTATATCTAAAGGATCGGTACAGATCATGGTCAAAATGGTGTTTCTGTCAAGAAACCTGGTAATGTCATCGATATGACCATCCGTATCATCCCCTGCCAGGCCATCTTTCAGCCAAATAATCTGTTTCGCGCCAAGGTAATCATTCAAACGTTTTTCAATCTCAAGTTTGTTTAATTTCGGGTTTCGATTTTTGTTAAGCAGTACAGACTCCGTTGTTAAAAATATGCCATCACCATTCGTATCTATACTCCCTCCTTCCAGAATCATTTCAGGTTCAAACAGCTTAAGATCAAATGTTGATGCAAACCATTCGGGTATTCTGTTATCACTGTCAAATGGAGGATATTTTTCTCCCCACGCATTATATCCCCAATTTGTGAGGGCATACTGTCCGGTACCGGAAGTCTCTTTTTTTATGAATATTGGCCCGCAATCTCTTGCCCATACATCATTCAGGGGTACCTTGTATATGTGAATTTTGTTAAGGTCAACTTCGTCTCTACCAATTTTCTTGAGTACAGAGTCGGTATTTACCTGCCCATCCAGCAATAAAATGATATCCTCATATTGGTGGAGCTTCCGGATAATTTCGATATAAACACTTTCAACTCTTGCCAATCTCTCTCCAGGCCATGTTTCTCTGTTCGATGGCCAGTGAAGCTCAGTTGCGGCGTGAGTTTCCCACTCGGCCGGCATTTGATATCCCAACTCAGATGGTTTTTTCATATTACTCAGTTACTCGATTCCTTAAAAGCCCAGTTGCCCGGATAGATTGTTGCTTGGTTGATAGATAGTTTGATTACTTAGTTACCCATCAACCAAGTGAATAAATTTTTAGAAATAAAAAGATAATCACATGATCACCTTTATGACAATAGTGTAATTCAGTGAAAATCAGATAGGTGTCAGCCAATTTAATCGAAGAATCTGACATCGAAGGTAAAATAACTTTTTTGTTTTCACTTACTCGGGATATATTCCAATCTTAAAGGTAAACTGCTCAAAACTGAGTTCCCATTTGATGATTAATGAACCCTCTTTTTTGCCTTCAAATGCCGGATGGATTGAAGTTGTGTGTGGCGGTATGTTCAGCGGGAAAACTGAAGAATTAATACGAAGAGCCCGAAGAGCTCATATAGCAGGACAAAAGGTTATCATTGTGAAACCGGCTATAGATAATCGTTACAGTGAAACCGAAATCGTTTCTCACAATGAGAGTGCACTTCCCGGAATAACAGTTGATACTTCGGATCAGATTATTCTGCTCACCTCATCAGCTAAAGTGGTATGTATTGATGAGGCTCAATTTTTTGATGATCGTATTGTTGATGTGGCGAATACACTTGCTAATGAAGGTAAACGCGTAATCATTGCGGGGTTGGATATGGACTATCTGGGCAAGCCTTTTGGGCCAATACCCCAATTACTCGCAATTGCAGAATATGTTACCAAATTGCATGCAATCTGTGCTGAAAGCGGCACCCTCGCTCAATTTTCTCAGAGAGTGGTCATGAATGATAAAAAGATATTGGTTGGTGAAAAGGAAGCGTATGAACCCAGATCCCGGCAATGTTTCAGGCCTCCTGTAGATAAGAAGCGAGGTAAGCCTTTACCGCCAATGATTCAAAAAGATCTCAATTCAGTTAATCAATCAGAATAAAATTATAGAAGATGGAAATAGTAAGGGGAATCATTGGCATGATGGCAATCGTACTGATTGCTCTGGCCTTTAGTAATAATCGAAAAGCTGTCAATTGGAGATTGGTCGGCACCGGATTGGGTATTCAGTTTATATTAGCAATATTTATCCTCAAAGGATCTGTAATGGCTGAATTCTGGACACCTCTTGGATGGCCAAAAGCATTTTTCAGCTGGGTATCCTCTTTCTTTGTGGTTGTACTCGATTTTACAACAGCCGGCGCAGAGTTCATTTTTGGAGATTTGGCAAGAAGCCCGGGAATGGAGGGAAGTATCGGACACTTTTTTGCATTTCAGGTTCTGCCAACCATTGTATTTTTCGCTTCTCTCACAGCCATATTTTACCACTATGGTATTCTACAGAAGGTTGTTGATTTTATGGCCAAAGGCATGCAAAAACTGATGGGTACATCCGGCGCCGAATCTCTTTCTGTCGTTGCAAATATTTTCGTTGGTCAAACCGAATCACCTCTTGTCATTAAACCTTACATCGAAAAGATGACAAAATCTGAGCTATTGACTGTGATGACCGGTGGTATGGCTACTATTGCAGGCGGTGTGATGGCTGCCTATGTACAAATGCTCGGTAACTCCTACTCTATTGCGCAGGGTGTTTCTCTTGATGTTGGCAGGTTGATGTTCGCTGAACAACTATTGGGTGCCAGCCTGATGGCCGCTCCTGCAGCTCTCGTTATTGCAAAGATTATTTTTCCGGAACGGGATGAGCCAATTACAAAAGGTAACGTAAAGATGAGTGTTGAGAAAACTGATGCAAATGGTATTGATGCAGCAGCCACAGGTGCGAGTGTTGGTTTAAAACTGGCTGCCAATGTGGGTGCTATGCTATTGGCATTCATCGCATTACTTGCAATGGGCAACTACTTCCTGTATGAAATTGGTGAGATTACAGGCCTTAATGCGGCTTTCCCTGATTTTACTCTGACCATTGAATCTGTCTTGGGATGGGTCATCGCTCCTATCGCCTTTTTGATTGGCGTGCCTTGGGCAGATGCAGTCAATATGGGTTCTCTTTTAGGAACAAAAGTCGTTTTAAATGAATTTGTGGCCTACCTTCAAATGGCAGACATGGTTGAACAAGGAGTACTGACACCCAAAACTATCACTATGGCTACTTTTGCACTCTGTGGTTTTGCCAATTTTTCATCAATTGCTATTCAGATTGGCGGTATCGGCGGGCTTGCACCAAACAGAAAATCTGAACTTGCCAGCTTTGGCCTGCTTGCTGTTCTGGCAGGATCTCTTGCAAACCTTATGACTGCAACGATTGCAGGGATGCTCTTTTAAAATCGATACGCTAACGAATTAATTACTTTATACGATTTGATCAAAATTTATATCAGTAGTCAAACGTTTAACCGGAAATTACTCAACTGAATGTTAACAGTAACCAGACAGATCATCATCGTATGCATTACATTAAGCTCTATTGCATCGTTGTACAGTTGCACTCCCAATCAACGAGAGGCTGATGATACTGTGATTGCAAGTGTTGCAGGAAAGACTCTTACTATTGGTGATGCCAAAAATAAAATACCGGTATTCGTAATCGAGCAGGACTCTATTAGTGCTATTCAATCTTTTGCAAATCAATGGGTGCAGCAGCAAGTATCACTGGACCACGCAAGAAGACTTGGAATCCAAAATACTGATCGCTTTTATCAAAGAATACGCCAGTATGAAGAAGAGCTTTTAATCAATCTCCTGAAAGAGCACATTTTGGAAACCAATGAAAGCCAGATTGAAGTATCGAATGAAGAAGCTCTTACCTATTATCAGTCACACCGCGAACAACTTACTTTTGATGAGAAATATGTACGGTTCAGGTTAATTTCTACTCGAACCAGAGCGGATGCAGAAAATGCGAACAGGGATCTGATCAATGGACTTGAGTGGGAAGATATTGTGGAAAGATACAGTATTAACCCTGATTTGCAACTCAGACAATCAACGCAGTTTTGGCCAATCTCCATGGCTGCAACCGATATACCGCCTGTTAACCAAAACCTGAGAACTCTCGGTATCAGTGAGCGTTCACCTATCCACTATTTTGGCAATCATTATCATCTTGTTCAATTAATGGATGAACGTACTGAAGGTGAATATCCGGATCTGGATTGGCTGATTCCACAGATCGCTGAATGGCTGAAGCTTGAAAGATCACGAAGAATTACAAATGCTTACCTGCGAAATCTTTATCTTCAGGCTGACACAAATAATGAAATCGAACTTCGAGACGTTAGTTACATCGAACAAATACTGAAGCAACAATAATAAACACTCTTTCTAAATGAGAATTTTAATTCGTTCAATCTTTTTCCTGCTCCTTTTTGTACTCTTTACAAATACATTAATTGCCCAAGATCAGCAATTGGTAACCGACCGTATTGTGGCAATTGTAAATGATCGCATTATTCTGAAATCCGATGTTGATAGTGAAATTGTGAATTTTATGCGACAATCTGAGATGGAAAACCGTGAGATACAGTTTTCTGAAGAACTGTGGTACAGTG
>SKZL01000360.1 GCA_007127395.1 Balneolaceae bacterium | reverse complement strand
CATGGATAATGTTAGAGGCATTGATGGCATCGTGAGTGTCTACAGCTCTGCTGATCAGGGTAGGCCTGAACTGCGAGTTGAGATGGATCGTGAACGAATCGCAAGAGTTGGCCTGACCACCGCACAGGTAGCAAATGCTCTGAGTAACTCTGTACAGGGATCCGTTGCAACTACATTTGTAGACCAGGGCCTTGAGTTTCAGGTACTTGTTGAGGTTGATCCTATCGACCGAGCACAATCCACAGCCCTTCAGGATCTGCAGATCAGAACACCTTCGGGTGAGTGGATGCCACTCAGAAACCTGGCCACCATTGAACGGTTTACCGGTCCGTCTAACATTTTAAGGGTTAATCAGGAGCGAATGGTAGAGGTCACCGCTGATCTTGGCGAACTGGATTTAAGATCAGCCACTGAACGGGTCAACCAGGCTTTAATGAATATCCAATGGCCGGAGGGTTACAGATATGAGCTGGGCGGATCAGCCGAAGAACAGCGCGAATCATTCAATTTTCTGCTGATCGCCTTTATGATTGCAGGGATTCTGACCTACATGGTGATGGCTTCCCAGTTCGAAAGTCTGGTTGAACCGTTTATTATTATTGTAACGATTCCGCTGGCTCTGACAGGTGTACTGATGATGTTATGGCTTACATCCACGGCAGTCAGTGTTACAGCGATGGTTGGATTGGTGCTGCTAACGGGTATAGTTGTGAACAACGGTATTGTGATGATCGACTATATTAAAATACTTCAATCGAGAGGCCAGGAGAGGCATGACGCCATCGTGAATGGAGCCGGCCGAAGGTTGCGCCCCATTTTGATGACGGCTTTTACCACGATCCTCGCAATGGTTCCGCTTGCACTTCAGTTGGGTGCCGGTGCCGAAACATGGAGCCCGATGGCGCGTGCAGTCATCGGCGGACTCTTTATGTCTACCCTCTTGATGCTTTTTGCCGTGCCGTGTATGTATTACGTCATCAACAGTTTTGTTGAGAAGATCGGATTTGATGCGGTTCACAAGGAAGATCCATTATCAACAGAATGAGATAATTAAACCTTGAAAGAATGAACTTTAAAATTTTTAACACTCGTTTTACAAAATAACGAACAACCTTTTGAAAGTTTTCTATTAATTGAAGTTGATTTGAGTTGAGATCATAAAAGTATTCCCAATAAGTGTGGGGATAAGCTTTTAAATGAATTCAAATAGTTGAATACTCTTAATGAAACACCCGGGAGTTGTGATGTGTCCTGAACTGAGATATCGATAACACTATGAAAAAAATTTCCATCACTGAAAAAATTCTGAAACGGCCCGTCACGGCAATCATGATGTCGCTGCTTGTCATTGGTTTTGGCCTTTTTTCGCTAACCAATCTGAAAGTGACGCTATATCCATCGTTTGAAATTCCTGTGATGGGTATCTCCGTAAACTATGCCAATGTATCGCCGGACGATATGCTCAGGCTGGTCGTTGAGCCGATCGAAGGCGCCGTTATGGGAGTTGAAGGGATCGAATCACTCGATTCAAATGTGAGACGGGGTGGTGCATTTTTGATACTCAGATTGAAACCGGGCACCAATATTATGGTAACCGAACAGAAAGTACGGGAATCTGTGGAACGTATTCGGGGTCAGTTACCTGCTGAAGCGAATGAACCGATGATCTTTCAATTTGACCCGGATCGTGCTCCAATCATGAGAGTCAGTGTCGAATCGGATGTAATGGGTCTTGATGAACTAAGAACCCTCTCTGTAGAGTACATTGAACCGCGTTTTGAGCGAATTCATGGGGTGGCTTCTGCAGAGACACAGGGCGGTTTGACACGAAATATATACGTTGATCTTCTTCCACAAGCATTGGCTCGGCATAACCTGATGCCGAGTGATGTGGTTAATGCCATTCGAACCAACAATGTACAACAACCGATCGGCAGTCTGGTTGCAGACCGGATCAGCTATAGCGTTCGTGCACAATCGATGTACAGAAATATGGAGGAGATTGAACAGACTGTAGTATCTATGGATGAAGATATCCCGATTCGAGTACGGGATGTTGCCAATGTCCGTGACGATTATGCAGAGATTCGAAGTATCGTTGAGATCAACGGACGAAACAGTGTAACGGTCGAAATTCAGAAACAGTCGGATGCGAATACGCTGGATGTGACGCATCAGGTTATCGCCACTATGGAGGAGTTTAAAACGAATCTTCCATCAAGCGTAACCATGCAGGTGTTGAGTAATGAGGGGCAGTTTATTGAAGATTCAATCTCCAATCTTGCTCAATCCGCAATCATTGCACTGGTCGTTGTAGTCATTATCCTGCTCCTTTTTATGGGCGGATGGAGAATTGCATTCGTTGTAGCAATGAGTATTCCGGTATCACTGACCGCTACTTTTGCCGCAATGTATGCACTCGATATTACCCTTAATATCATCTCCATCACCGGACTGGCACTGGCAATTGGCCTTTTGGTTGATAACTCGATTGTTGTATCCGAAAGTATTGCCAATCAGCTTGAAAAAGGCAAAGGACGCTTTGAAGCTGCCCTGGCCGGCACCAATGAGGTTGGCGGAGCGCTGCTCGGGTCCACTCTAACAACCATAGCTGTATTTATCCCCATAATGACACTAACCGGATTTGCAGGTACAGTTGCCAAAGATCTTGCGCTCACAATCTCCATAGCTATCGCTTTCTCTTTTATCGCATCCATTGTGCTGATCCCTGTTCTGGCATCAATGATTCTGAAGAAAGAGCAGTTCATGGAAAAAAATTATACCATGAACTTCATTAAATCGCTGGAAAATAACTATCTGGCTGTTTTAAACTGGCTCCTGGGTAAAAAGTACATTGTAGCTTTAGCTGTCGTCGGTATCATATTTGGGGCATACTACCTCTTTGGGTCTATTCAGAAAGAATTTTTTCCTGAGACAGATGAGGGGCAATTTGATCTGCGGGTTGAATTGCCGGCCGGCAGTAAGCTCTCTACAACGGCACTACTTCTCCGTGAATATACAGATTTGCTTCTGCTTGAACCGGAAGTTGAAACGATTATCACAAACATCGGCCGAAGAGGCAGAAGTACACTTACAAATGCGGGGACATTAAGTATTACTCTTGTCAGTGAACGAAACAGAGAGGAGACCACCTCAGAAGTGGCGACAAGACTACAGGAGTTGCTTCGTGAGCCGGATATCAACATTGATATTGCCAATTTGGGTGGAAGTGGAGGGATCCCGATGGGCCGGGGCTGGTCTGGCCGCGGAATCCGTGTAAGCCTTATCGGGCCGGATATTGAAGTCCTTCAGACTCTCACATTAAGAATGGAAGAGGCACTGATCGACGACCCGGCAGTGATGTCTGTCAGTAATCCGCGTTCACGTCCGGCGCCGGAACTGGTTTATGAACTGGACAGAAACAGGATCAGCCGCACCGGTGTATCTTCAACAAGTATCGCATCTGAACTGGGAACACAGGCAAGGGGCACGCGAGCCGGTTTCTTCAGGGAGGAGGGCCGCGAAATACCGATTCAGGTATTGAATGTGCGTAATCAGTTTCAGAACCGTGATGACCTTTTTGCCCTGGAGCTTGCCAGTGTGGATGAGCAGCGAATTCCGGTTTTCGGGCTGGGTGAATTCAGAACGCAAGAGGGCCTCAATAATCTAACCCGAAGAGATCGTGAGACATTGCTGGATGTAAGCGTACTGGTCAGAGGCGATATGGAAGAGTATCAGCAGCGTATCACCGATTTACTGGATAATGAAATCATTCTGCCGGATGGATACAGATATGAATTTGCAGGTTCCGTATTCGCCCAGCAGGAGAGCGGAGGTGAGATCTTGATTGCCATTTTTCTCGCCCTGCTATTGACCTATATGGTGATGGCTTCACTATTTGAAAATCTGAGAGATCCCTTTATTGTGATGTTCTCGGTGCCGCTGGCATTCTTCGGATCACTGCTATTCCTATATATTACCGTTACACCCTTAAGCGTACCGGCCTATATCGGAATTGTGATCCTGATAGGAATTGTGGTCAATAATGGAATTGTACTGCTCGATTTCATTCATCAGAATACCAAAAACAGTGAAGGAACACCTGATTATCTGGAACTTTTCCTTGAAGCCTGTAAACGTAGAATGCGACCGATTATCCTGACTGCTTTAACTACCATCTGTTCCATGATCCCACTTGCACTTGAACTTGGAGCCGGATCTGAAACATGGAGCCCGTTGGCCAGAAGTGTTATAGGGGGTCTCGCTTTCGCTACAATACTGACTCTTTTTGTGGTTCCCACGGTTGTTATCGGAATTTCGAAACGCCGTCGTAAAACCATCCGGAAAGCGCTCGATAACAGTGCTACAGCTTAATTTCTTTTTTAATGGCTCACAGGTTATACCTGCGAGCCATTTTTTTTTCTTAGAATTCACCGGCAACTTTTTTAAGTTTTACTTCGTATTTCTCCGGTATTTTTAGATTAAATAATACTAATAATTGAAAATATGTTTTGATTAAGGCTCTGTTTTCCTTAAATATTCATCAGGTAATAAAATCCTGAAATCAATCATATATTCATTACAAGCTGAGAAGTTATGGATAGCGAAATGCTCACTTGGATCTTTATCGGTGGTGGAATACTACTGATAATTTTGGAAGTTTTACTTCCGAGCGGCGTTGCACTATTCCTCGGTTTCAGCGGAATCATGGTTGGCCTGCTTCGCTGGTTCGGTTTATTGGCAGATCCATTTTGGGCT
>SKZL01000130.1 GCA_007127395.1 Balneolaceae bacterium | reverse complement strand
GTTCCATCAAAGCCGATCGGCTCAGTGATCTGGCCTCACCCACACGGCTCAACAACCTCGACCGGGATCTTTTTCTCATAGTGGACTATCGGGGAATCCCATTCATCAAGAGGTCATGGTCTCCCACTATCTCTGTTGAAATCTACAATCTGAAACGGAATGTAAGTGACGGTCTCTTCATTGAAGAGTTCCCCTGCACATCTTGTCTGCCGGTAGAGCGCGGACTTGATATCCGATACTCCATGTGGGAAGCCAGTCTCTATCTCAGAAGCAAGCTGAACCGCTGGAGCCTGATTGAGCTTGCTGCATCCTATTCACCCTATAGCGTAACCATTGATCGATTCTTCTCTGAGGAGTTCCGGCAACTGATTCCCAGTTCTACATCCGTCTACTTCAAAGGGAGCCGATTTTCAGCTTCCTACATCACCGACCTGACCATCCCCGATCGTCATGCAGACATTGCACCAAGAGGCATGCGCTCAACCATCAGCTACAGTTTTGAACCCGGACGCCTGTTGCAGGAATTCACAGTTAATGACGGCCTGCTATCTCCGGTCTATTCACGAGATCAAAACCACTCGATCGAATTCAATAACCGCTTTGGGTTCACGGTTTCCGGCAACAGCCGTGCACTCTTTACATCCAGGTTTTTTACCTATCTGAACCGTCCTGACGACTACTTCTACCTCGATTACACCGGCGGGATGGCAGGCATGCGATCTTACCCCTACTTCGCATTGGGTGGCAGGCACACCTACTACTCCAGGGCCTCACTGCTATTTCCCTTGATGAGCAATATCAACAGACAATACAGCTCGGCTTTGGTAGACAAGGTCTATGCACATCTCTTTTTTGAAACCGGAAATGGTTGGGGCGGTCCGCTCGACATTGGCAACAATCTAAAGACCGGATTGGGATCCGAATTGAGAATTGCCTTCAATAATTACTATTTTTTCCCGATGAAACTATTTCTAAACACAACCTACGGATTGAACCGGTTTGAAGTCACTTTGCCGCCTCAATTCATCACATCAGACGGAGGGTCACAAATAAACTATGGCAGGGAACTACTTTTCTATATTGGGTTAACCTTCGATTTTGATCTCTGATGATCCATCTTTTCATTTTCCTGTTATTTACACTCATTACCCAAACCGGGGAATCTCAACCAACCGATAAACTGGAGAGTGTCATTGAACCGGAACAGACTTATTTTGTCGTCACACCGATTCTTCTCAGAAACAATTTCAATTTAGAAAACAATAACGGCCTCAGCGGTTCCTGGCATGAAAAACCGGGTTGGCGATTTGCGTCATCAATGATCCTTCCCGGATCGGGTCAGGCTGCAAACCGAAATTGGTTCAGGGCCGGCCTGTATACGACTCTCGAAGCCGTCTCCATCTACCTGATCGTCGATTACCGCAACCGGGGTATCAAAGGTGAACGGAGCTATGAACGGTTTGCTGACCGTAACTGGAGTGTTGTACAATATGCAGAATGGCTCATCGAATATCATGAGTTTCATTCCATTCAAAATCCATATTTAACCCAACTCAGATCCCTTCTGGAGGATGTAGATCCCACGTTTGATCCGGCTAAAGAGTGGAGCCGGATCGATCTTAATCTACTGAGAAATGTGGAGCGAAATACGCCCTATATGACTACGGATCAGCTCGCCGCATTTAACTTCTCTCATGTGTTGCCTGCTTACGGTTCACAGCAGTATTACGAGTTGATTGCCAAATATTATCAATATCAGGCCGGATGGAGAGACTATTCATCTTTTCATGATCAGCTTGGGCATACCAACGGGCGCTTTTCCGAACGTTATCTGATTGACCGCAATGGCCTCTATGCCAGTCCGTTTTTCTATACCGGTGCAGAGATGTCGAGGCAATTTAACAGTGATTTCAGAAGAAGCCGTATATTTACTCAATTACTGATTTTGAATCACTTTATTTCAGCTTTTGATGCCTATTTCACGTTATCTTTGAAACAAAACAGGCTTCAGGCGACTTCAACACTGATACCCGGAGAACAGGTCGTAGTCCGATATACATTTTAAACCGTTACATTAGATGAGTAAATGAAGAGATTAAAGATGTTTTTTTTGAATAAAACCCTGTACAAAGTTATTGGAGCACTTTTTGTTGCAGGGATATCATTTGCATTGATCATGGATCTGTTGATCATGCCTTACTATACAAACTACAACAGGGGTGTAACTGTGCCTGACGTAACCAAGATCTCACTTGAAGAGGCCGAAGAGCTGCTGGAAAGCTACGGTCTGCGTCATGAAGTGCTCGACAGGCGTGCGAATACCGTTTATCCGGCCAATTATATCATTGATCAGGCACCTTCGCCCAAACAGATCGTTAAACCGAATCGAAAAATATATCTCACCGTAAATACGGCTGTCACACCGCAAACGGTTGTGCCGAACGTGGTCAATCTATCACTGAGAAATGCTGAAATACAGCTTGAGAATCATGGATTGGTTGTAGGTACCACAAGCTATGAATCGTCACGGTTCAGAAATACGATTCTGCGTCAATCCGTAGCTGCAGGTGATACTGTTGGCAGGGGCACGGTGGTCAATTTGGCCGTAAGTGACGGACTGGGTTCACGTATCGTCTCCGTACCCGATGTTGCCGGAATGCGCCTTACGGAAGCACAACAGGCCCTTACCAGGGCCGGCTTGCGTGTCGGAGAGATCCGTTTTCAACCAAGCCGAGAACACACTCCCAATACGGTAATCTCTTTTACACCGGATGAGCCACAACTGACTGAGGGCGAGTCCCTTCTGTTGATTGTATCGGAGCGATTTGATGCCCGGGAAGAGATTGAATCGGGTGCAATAATTGACGATACTACAGCTGTGAATCAGCAGAACAATGAAAATCAAATTGAAGACAACAATGAACGTTGACCTTCCCGTTTTAGCACCTTCCATTTTGGCTGCCGATTTCTCCAGGCTGGGAGAACAGATCGATATCTGTATGGAATCAGGTATCCAGTGGATCCATTGCGATATTATGGACGGACATTTTGTACCCAACATCAGTTATGGGCCTGCCATTGTATCAACCGTACGTGATATAGCTCCGGATGCATTTCTGGATGTACATCTGATGATTGAAAATCCGGATCAGTATGTGGAGGATTTCGCCGATGCGGGTGCTGATCTTATCTCAGTCCACTATGAAGCATGCCCACATCTGCACAGTACCATCCAGAATATCAGGCAGAACGGATGCATGACAGGTGTCGTGATCAATCCGGCTACCTCTGTGGAGCTGCTCCGGCCGATCTTGCCGGATGTGGACCTGGTGCTCATTATGAGTGTAAACCCGGGATTTGGCGGACAGGCGTTTATTGAGTCCAGTATAAAAAAAGTACAACAACTATATCAGATTAAGCAGGAAGAGGATCTCAATTTTCTGATTGAGATAGATGGCGGAATTGGCCCGGATAATATAGAAAAACTGGCCTCAGCAGGCACCGATGTCTTTGTTGCCGGCAGCAGTGTCTTTAAAGCGAGTGATATTCCGGCCAGAATCGATGAACTGACCCGCAAAGCACAGGCAGGGCACGCTCTTATCGGATAAGTTGTTATATTTATATCAGGCGTAGTAACAAACGTGAATTCGCTCATTCTTTCGAGAAGCGAAATAAATATCTTAATAATCGTCAGTTTGAATCAGTTTAATCAAAACCCTCAGGTTGAGCACAATTTATTCAAAATCCGTCAGTTTGAGCACAATTTATTCAAAACCCGTCAGTTTGAGCCAGTTTATTCAAAATCCGTCAGTTTGAGAGCAATTTATTCAAAATCCGTCAGTTTGAGCGCAGACCCACCTGTTTTTTGGGTGGGTCGAAGTCGAAAACTCTATATTTCACTTCGTGTACAAAAAATGAGCGATTTCACTCCGCTCTGCTTCGTGTGATAAATGAGGAGCATTACGAGGGAAATACGCCCTCTTCATTGCGCTCAATATGACGTACTTTTTTTTATCGCTCACGGAAAATTGAGCAAGCTGACATAAATCAAAAAACCAATAACATATTTCAGATATCGAAACATCACAACAATTAGCAGAAGAGACTTTTTTCATAGAGGATATTGAACCTGTCGTCATATTGGGGTTCGGTGACCAACACCTTAACCAGCTCGACAAGGCCTTCCCCTCTACCAAGATTACAGCCAGAGGTAACCGGATCAAGGTTTTAGGCCCTCAGAATGAAGTAGAGGTCATCAAGGATATTTTGAAAGAGATGATACAGGTTGCCAGGCACAATAAGCAGGTCAACAAAAGTGATATTTCAACACTCCTTGCGCTGGCCAACAGATCGGAAGGTGAAACCGGATCTAAAAAGTCCAGGGATATCGCATTCTTTCAAAATGCAGGAGATGTGATCCTCCATACACACACCGGAGAGGCGATATCTGCAAAAACTCCGGGACAAAGAAACCTTGTAAAAGCCTCTGAGTCGAATGATATACTCTTTGCCATCGGTCCTGCCGGAACCGGTAAAACCTACACTTCTGTAGCCCTGGGGGTAAAAGCACTCAAAGAGCGCAAGGTAAAGAAGATCATACTGGCGCGTCCGGCAGTAGAAGCCGGAGAAAATCTGGGATTCCTTCCCGGCGATCTGAAAGAGAAAATTGATCCCTACCTCCGCCCGCTTTATGATTCATTGGAAGAGATGATCGAGTTTGACAAATTGGAGTACTATCTCACTAAAAATATCATCGAAATTGCCCC
>SKZL01000340.1 GCA_007127395.1 Balneolaceae bacterium | reverse complement strand
CGGGCTCAGTTATATCACACAGCTTCAAGCGTACCGTCAGTACAATCTGGTGGTCAACAAATCAGCGATCACCAATCCGCTATTGGTTCCAATTACAGAACGTTTCTCTTTCATCACCGATCCCAATCAATTTAAAACTATTGACATTCCGTTCTATACATCCGGAATTGCCGAGGGAATGGTCTACAGAGTACGCCATGGTGAGAGAGAAGGACTGGGTGGTTTGAGAATCTACCTTGTACAGGTCAATGTTCCGGAGGGTACTGATGGCTACAGAGAAGAGCTGAGAACCTTTTCTGATGGCAGCTTCTATCAGTTTGAAATCCCTCCCGGTGACTACGAATTACAGGTAGATCAAACCCAGCTCGACTTTCTGAATGTAAAAGCTCAACCCGCAACGTTAGAATTTACCATTCGCCCGTTAAGTGAGGGAGATTTTGCTGAAAACCTGGTGATCAACCTGGTTCCACGAGATCCGTTTGATGATCCCGATGAGACTTCAGATACGGAAACCGACCCCACGTCTGTTTCTGATGTTATTGAGGAGAGAATGGACCCCGAAGAACTGTCTGATGAAAGGGTAGATGAGCCGGATGTGATCCTGACCGAAGAGTTTACCCGGCAGGCAGATGAGCGGATTGCGGAGACAACTGAAGAGGATGGCAGATCTGATGGACTCATATTGCCGGATATCCTTTTGGCACAGGATATGGACACAATCCGTCAGGAAACAGAAGATCTGGCCGCTTTGGAAGAGCCGGAAGATAGAGAAACTGATCGAGTTGAAGATGTTTTGGTCGAAATTGATGAAAATGAACAGGTAGCTGTCATAGATGATAGCCCGGCTGATATTGCCACTGCTGACTCTACCGATTATGACGTTCCACTGGTCTTTGATGAGGAAATCAGGTCACCGGCACTTGCCGAAGAGATCATCCGTGATCCCAATGCAGAACGAACGATATCCGATATCGAAATTTTCACTCAGGATGATAACTGCCGTTTTTCTATTCAAATGGCTGAGTACCGCTCTCTTGAAGAGGCATTTAACGGTGCAAACAGATTTGAGCAGCTGACAGGGCATACTTTCAGGGTTTATTCCAGTGGGCCGCAGGATCAATTCAGAATACGCACACCTGAAAGTGATTCCTTTGGAGAGGTTCTATCCGGTTTTAATGATCTGCTTTCACAAAGCCCCGGAGAGCGCCCTGCAATTATCACTCAATGTCAGGATCATGAAGAATCAGGTCCGCTGAGGTATCTGATACAACTGGGTGCATTTTCAAGCATATCCAATGCAGAAGTGCTTACCGAAAGATTGATGGATCAATATAATATGCCCTCCAGGATTGACGACTCCGATGGGAGGCTGCATCGGGTTCAAGCCGGTCCGTTTCAGAATAGACGGGAGCTGTTGGAGGCTTTCAGAAGGCTTGCCAATGATAATGTAGCCCCCGGAATGTATATTATCGTAGATCCGGAGTCCTACTACAATATCAACCTTGAATACAGGCTTCAGGTCGGACTCTTTTCGAATCCCAGAGATGCTGTTCGATATGCCTTTGAAATCAGTGAGGCATTTGAGGTTGATACGTTTGTGATTGTTGACGGTTCAGCCTTTAAGGTAATGGTGAACAAAAATTATGAGATGTGGGATGACGTGTTCCGGGATTTTGCGATGATATCAGCTTACGATAATGAAAATATACCGGCGATACACCTGCAGGAGAGCGATCAGTAGAGAGCTGATTAGAGGTATATTATCGTAGCAGTATGCTTTTCAGCAACTCTATTCTTTTTTTGAAGATCATTATTCCCAACCAAATAGTGAATTTTCACTTTGCTCGTATACTCATTTAGCTTTTCAATATTTGCCACCATATACGAGTTACAGGAGTGATCTTTACTCATGACCTCACCGGTTATTACCTCTGATTCTGCAGGAAAGGAGATGGTAAACTCTTTAAAACCGATTTGGAAATTGTTGCTGTTACTTGTGGCTTCTATGCTTTGAGTAAGCTGGTCGAAAAGAAGAGATCCGGGTACTACTTCAACGATCACATCCATGACGACAGTCTGACTTTTCTCACGATTTTTGTCGTGATCATTAAAATCTGAAAACAACATCGCCAGAAAGATGTAGAGTACGAACATTATGCAGGTTAGATTGCTAAATCTATTAGAATTATTTAACTCATATCAAATAAACAGATAAATTTTATTTAATCAAAAAAGAAATTATCGATGGATGAAAAATCTTCAATCTTTTTTTCTGGATTAGATATACATGAGATTCAATCTGTTATCTGAGAACCCCATAGTTTAAGCAGGCGCAGTTAATCAATTAAGATAATCTACAGATAGATTATTTCAGCTATCTGTTTACCGGAATACATTCCACCTTTTGCGCTGCTGTTTGAACGGGCAGAGAAGTGCAATTCAATATCTCCGGAATCATTTTTGAGTTCGCTCATACTGGAACTCATTTCAAACTGATCCACGCCATTGATGAGTGTCACTGAGTCTGAAGATGAAGTAAGTATGCTGCTCTGCTCTTGATGTCGAATTGTAATAATGGCGTACTGTTTTGAATCGGGTGCTTCATCTTGAAATGTGATCCAATCATGACTGTTCATTTCAACAGTTGATCCGGATACAACTTCTACAGTAACATTCATAACAGAAGTTGCAATATTTTGGGCATGCATTTTCGTTTGAAATAGAAAAAGGATGATTGTAAGTAGGGCGATATATTTGTAACCGTTTACCATCAGTTCGTCGTTTTGTTATTTGTAGAGTTTCTCTACCTGACTTATCGGCATCTACTAAAAAATATTAAGAAAACTTAATAAAGAATGTTAAATAGTATTAAGATAATATCATCTTTAATCATGCAAAAACAATATAATAAATAAAAACAATAATATAAGGTGTATTAAAAGGGCGTATAAATATTAAAATATTCTAATAAAAGTCTATTTGATGAATGCTGACCCAATTAATTTTTCTCAATTAGAAATTATTATCCAGGATTTTGAAAAATCTGAGAGCGAAAATGGAATATTTGCTCAGAGGGTATAAATTTTGGCTATAGCCTGGTTACGAATGGAATTAATTGTCGATATTTTTCTCTTTTTTTCTAAAACATTGAGCCTTTTCATCTCTTTTTTTATAAATTGATAGAAACGCTCAAATAACAAAGAGAGAGGGGACTAACATGTCAGAAGACTCATCAAGCGGCTACTTTTCAAGGCCGCGAATCGGTTTGTTTGCCGGTCCGGCTGTATTTGTAATTATGTTGCTCATACCTGCACCTGAAGGTTTATCATCAGAAGCGTGGGGAGTTGCAGCAGTAGGTTTATTAATGGCAATATGGTGGGTATCAGAGGCGATACCAATTCCTGCCACAGCGCTGTTACCCATCATTTTCTTTCCGATCATGCAGGTCGGCTCCATAGCAGATGCAACCCAGCCATTTGCAAATCCACTTATATATCTTTTTATGGGTGGTTTCATTATTGCATTGGCAATGGAACGCACAAACCTGCATAAAAGAATTGCACTTAACATCGTGATGTTAGTCGGTACCAAGCCGAAGTCAATTATCATTGGTTTTATGATCGCGGCGGCATTTTTGAGTATGTGGGTCAGTAATACTGCCACCGCAATGATGATGCTTCCAATCACGCTATCCATTATCGCTCTGGTTGAATCAGATGAAGATATGGAAGGCGCCGACCTGCAAACCAACTTTGCAGTGGTCATGCTATTAGGTTTGGCTTATGCCTGTAACATTGGTGGAATAGCTACTTTGATCGGGACACCACCGAATGCATTGATGGCAGGTTATATGTTTGAAACGTATGGTGTCGAGATCGGTTTTGGTCAGTGGATGATGATTGGATTACCACTGGTGATTGTCTCACTGCCTTTAGTCTACTTTTTACTTACCCGTGTGGTGTTTCCGATTAAATTGAAAGTACTGCCCGGCGGTTATGGATTGATTAAAGAACAACTCGAAAAAGCCGGAAAAATGACTGCACCGGAGAAGATGGTTGCCGTTGTTTTTGTGAGTGTAGCCATTCTATGGATTACAAGGCCACTGTTAGAAGATTTAATTCCAAACATCTCAGATACCGGTATTGCCATTTTTGGTGCGGTATTAATGTTCTTATTGCCAATAGATTTCAAAAAATTGGATTTCGTCCTGACATGGGAGGATGCCAAAAAATTACCCTGGGAGGTGCTGATACTCTTTGGCGGCGGACTTAGCCTGGCGGCTGCCATTACTTCAACAGGCCTTGCCAGTTGGATTGGTGAATCGCTTCAGGTACTGGATTTCATGCCAATGATCGTTCTGGTGATGCTATCACTGTTGGTGATTATCTTCTTGACGGAGGTAACCAGTAACACCGCAACTGCAGCTGCATTTTTACCGATTCTTGCTTCAGTAGCAATAGCTATGAACTTCGATCCGCTCCTGCTTGTGATTCCGGCAGCGATTGGTGCCAGCTGTGCATTTATGCTCCCGGTTGCAACACCGCCCAATGCGATTGTTTATGGAAGTGGTTTGGTTACCATACCCCAAATGGCCCGTGCAGGTTTCATTTTCAATATCGCAATGGTATTTGTGATTACCGCGATGATCTACTTGCTGGCCGGATATGTGTTTGGGATAGTTTTTTGATTTAAAAAAAGGCAGAACGCAGAACGCAAAAGGCAGAAGGATAAATTGAGAGGGTCATCCTGTCCAGACAACTGTCGGGACAGGATT
>SKZL01000116.1 GCA_007127395.1 Balneolaceae bacterium | reverse complement strand
TAGGGGGCCGACAATTTTGACTCCCTGATGTACTACTGTTTTCCCGGCTTCCGTCAGTTCACAATTTCCACCCTGCTCTGCGGCAATATCAACGATCACGGAACCCGGACTCATGTCATCAACCATACTCTTAGTGATCAACAGTGGAGCAGGCCTTCCGGGGATCTGTGCAGTTGTAATTACAATATCCGATTTTTTTACATGCTGATGGATCACTTCCCTCTGCCTCTCCTTGTTTCTATCAGAGAGTTCTTTGGCATATCCTCCCGTGGATTCAGTGGATTCCTCCTCCATCGGGACTTCCACAAATTTGGCGCCAAGGCTTTCAACCTGCTCTTTTACTGCCGGCCTGATGTCAAAAGCTTCAACGACTGCGCCTAGTCTGCGGGCTGTCGCAATGGCCTGAAGCCCTGCAACACCAGCACCCAAAACCAATGCCTTTGCAGGGGGTATGGTGCCTGCAGCAGTCATCATCATGGGTAGATATTTGTCCAGCTCATTCGCTCCGATCAGTGCAGCTTTATAACCGCCAATATTGGCCATGGATGAGAGTGCATCCATCGATTGAGCACGACTGATTCTGGGGATGGTGTCCATCGCCAGGGCAGTGATCTCCTTATCATTCAGATATTTGACAAGCTCCATATTCTGTATTGGCCAGAGAAATGATATCAATATCGTTTCCGGGCGAAGATGTTCAAGTAAATCCTTTTCAGGGGCCTGAACGGATATGAGGAGGTTACAGGACTGCAATATTTTTTCACGGTCCTTCTCCACTTCAGCTCCGGATTCAATATAGGATTGATCCGTATAGCTGGACTTCATACCGGCTCCGGATTCAATGATAACATCCAGGCCCATTGATTTTAGTTTTGTGACGCCTTCGGGTGTAAGCGCTACACGCGTCTCATTTGCAGCGGTTTCTTGGCAGACAGCAACTATCAAAGTATTCCTCCATTTGGTTGACACCCATAAACATAGTAAAATTTCTTAAATATGTAAGGTCAGACAGAAATTGGAAGCGGTTTTAATTTTTAAAAAATAATTTGAGTACAAAATTAATCAATCTGATGGTAAAAATTGGATGTCAAAAATTACGAAAGGCTTTCAATCACCAATTTCTATCGCATTTCAACCAGTTCAACCCGCCGGTTTAATGCCCGGCCATCTTCGGTCCTGTTAGTTGTGATTGGTGCCATCATACCGGCCCCTGCAGATTGTAAGCGATCTTCGGATATTCCAAGTTCATTATAAAGATAGTCTGATACAGATGTTGCACGGTCCAGAGATAATCTGAGGTTGTAGTCAAAACTCCCGGTATTATCGGTATGTCCAACGACCAGCAGATTGAGTTCCGGGCGTTCATTCATCAACTCTGCAATTGTCTCAAGTGCTTCTGCAGATTCAGGCAATATTTCATCGCTATCTGTTTCAAAGAGTATATTTTGAATAGCAACACGCCCATGTTCTTCAAGGCCGGTTCCCATCTCAGCGGAGGTCAGGGGACGGTGATCCATAGTGGTGTCCATTTGATCCGACACAACCACATCGACCAGGGCAACTGTTCCCATGCCCAATTGTGCACGAAACGTAGCCATAGAGATCAATATATTCCCATCAGCAGATTTTGCTGACAGATATCGGATATCACTGTTGCGTCCGGCATTACAGCACCTGCGATTTGGTCGGTTGAAATCACCTTGGATGAGAAGTCCCACCCCGCCTCTATAACCCAATTCACTACCGCTTCCTTTGAAAATGATCTCAAACCCTCTGCTTTCCAATGATTGAAGATAGGAAGCCTTCACTCGCATTGTACTAACATCTTCATCATCAAAACGGTAGGTGTATTGAAAGTATTCACCTTCAAGAGTTTCCGTTGATTCAAATCCATCAGTTGATGCCGGACCTGTTGGTATTGAAATTCGCTCATATTCTGAAGTCTGATAGGTGAAGATGTATGAACCGGCTGCGCGTTCAACTAAAGGATGATCACCGGACCCTTCCACATCTTCTTGTGCGAACAGAGTAGATGACTGAGCGAAAAAGAAAAGAAATGATAATGTCAAAGTGAATCGAATTAAGAGCATAAGTAATTATTTTTTAAGTTTGGTAAACGATTCGAAAATAGTAAATCAAAGTTAAAATTTAAAAAACCATCACTGAGTGCGCGGTTTCAGACTATTCAAAATCGTTGGTTGAATGAGATGGTGGTTTCGGGTCAATTTCAGGAACAAATGGTTGGGCGGTATAGAATTGTTATCAATCCGATAGATAAAATTGACCGTAAGAAGAGATAAAATTTCTTACATTATAGGTAAGAAAAATAAAAATTAAACATAGTAATTAAGATGAAAGAGATTGAAGGAAAAGAGTTTAATGTAGTCATCATTGGAAGCGGGCCTGCCGGTCTTACAGCAGCACTTTATGCTGCAAGAGCTGATCTGGAACCGATCATTTTTGAGGGGCCTGAACCGGGAGGCCAGTTGATGCAAACCACAGATGTTGAGAACTTTCCGGGGTACCCGGAAGGTGTAATGGGGCCGAAAATGATGGAAGATTTTCGGAATCAGGCAACCCGTTTCGGTGCAGACTGCAGATACGGCTATGTAACGGATGTTGATTTTGAAAAGCGCCCTTACAAGATTACTGTAGATGAAAAAACAACTGTTTATACAAAAACGATTATCATCTCTACAGGGGCTTCTGCGATGTGGCTGAACCTGCCGAGCGAACAGCGTCTCAGAGGGAAAGGTGTGAGTGCTTGTGCCACGTGCGACGGTGCTTTCTTCCGAAATGAACATGTGGCGATTGTAGGTGGTGGTGATACTGCTATGGAAGAAGCGCTCTTTTTGACAAAGTTCGCAAGTAAGGTTTCAGTTATCCACAGACGAGACGAGCTAAGGGCTTCAAAAGCGATGCAGAATCGTGCCTTTGAAAATAAAAAAATTGAATTTCTATGGAATACGGAGTTACAAGAAGTGCTGGGTGACAAAGTTGTGGAAGGAATCAGGGTCAAAAATAACAAGACCGGAGAGGAGAGAATAATTGAAGATGTAACCGGTCTCTTTTTAGCCATCGGTCACAAGCCGAATACGGATCTTTTCAAGGGAGTACTGGAAATGGATGATGTTGGATATCTCATAACCAAAGGCCAATCAACTGAAACTGACCTGCCGGGAGTATTTGCAAGCGGCGACGCCATGGATCCGGTCTATCGGCAAGCTGTTACGGCTGCAGGTACCGGTTGTCGTGCCGCACTGGATGCAGAACGGTTTTTGGCAGATCATGAAAGTGAAAAGGCTATTGCAGAATCACACTGGAAGTAACCGCTATTGATCTGATTTTAATGGGGTATTAAAAAAAGCTGTATCAGAAAACTGATGCAGCTTTTTTATAGACAGGATACGTAATAACTGGTGATCAGATGATTATTTTTTTGATTTTTTGTGATCATCTTTGCCATCAGAGGAGTCACTCTTGCGGCTTCTTTTCTGTTTTGAGTCCTCCTTCTCCTCCTCATCATCGTCACTAATTTCGATAATATCTGCATCCACTTCATATTCGTCATCCAGATCATCTTCGTTTTCAAAGCGTTCCACAATGACGATTACATCTGATGCCATCATGATGATTGTAGCGATGGCAGTAAGTATCGGTGCATAAAACAGAAAAAAAGTGGCACCGGCAGCACCGATCGTCAATTGGCTTTGAAAGAGGATTTTCCCCTTTTGGCTCTTTACAATGACTCTTCTGGCATTGCCCTCGTTTATCAGTTTTTTAACCTGTTCAATGATCTCGGTAAGGGTACCCTGAATCTCTTCCGATATGGTTTTTTTCTCTTCGTTCATCTCTTTTCAAGGTTTAGGATCCAAATTATTGTAAGGAATTCTTGATTTACAGTTCATACTACGGTAGCAGGAGAAAAAAGATTCAATCCCTGAAAATAAAGAAAGATGGTTTCAAGAGTATATTGTGCTGCAACAATTGGTGTGGATGCCAGAATTATTGAAGTTGAGATAAATATGGGTGGAGGAGTGCCAAAATATTTTTTGGTTGGGCTTCCGGACAGGGCTGTGAGCGAGTCCAAAGACAGGATATATGCTGCATTGAAAAATGCAGGGGCTTCTTTTCCGAGAGGAAAAATAACGGTTAATCTGGCACCTGCCGACATACCAAAGGAGGGAAGTGCTTTTGATCTTCCAATTGCTCTCAATTTGTTATCTGTCTCCGGACAGATCAACAGCAGTAAACTTGAGAAAGCACTTGTTTTGGGGGAACTGGCACTCGACGGGAAACTTCGGCCGGTAAAAGGGGTATTGCCTATGACCGTTGAGGCGAGTAAAAGAGGATTTAATTATGTCATATTGCCTGAAGAGAACGGCCCGGAAGCAGCTGTTGTAAAAGAGATGGATGTGATGGCTTTTGGGAATTTAAAACAGGTAATCGAGTGGCTTCAGGATGATCAGCTCTATTCACCAATATGTATCGATTTAAAAACTCTCTTTTCAAAGAAAAGTGGTACCGATATTGCCGATTTTGAAGATGTCAAAGGCCAGGAAAATGTGAAGCGAGCACTTGAAGTGGCAGCAGCAGGCGGACATAATCTGATCATGGTTGGGCCTCCGGGTTCAGGAAAAACAATGATGGCAAGAAGGCTGCCTGCAATTCTGCCTCCCTTAACATTGAATGAAGCATTGGAGACGACCAAAATTCACTCTGTAGCAGGGTTGATTGATCATGGAAGGTCTCTTGTAACTGAAAGGCCTTTTCGCAGC
>SKZL01000033.1 GCA_007127395.1 Balneolaceae bacterium | reverse complement strand
CAAATAGAGCAAAATCTGTAATCCCAATCGTCAGTTCAGTCTGCTCCGATCAATCGGGACAGTCGAACTGACGTTAATGAATATATTGGCGACTTCACTCAAGATTATAATACAGCCGGGGTCCTGAGCCTCCCGCATCTTGCCCGAGATAAAATGAAGCCTGCAATGATCCCAGCGGGTAAAATGCAAGCCCTTTTGTCTTACCGTCGATCAACCGCTGCATCACCGGCCTTGGAAGATGTATATACAAAGGTTCATCTTTTTTCGAGGGTAACACAAAATCATGAATCATCTGTGTGTTCAAAACACTCTCCAACGGCTCACCCTGCAGAAAAGAGTTAAAGGTAACACTATCCCGATTCCATATCGGGTCACCAGCAAGTATCTCAACCATCCTGATCTTGTCAAACTCAATTCTGTCTGTATCGGTTGTCTGATAAAATGAAAATGGTGTCAGTTCCAGCATGCCGTATCCGTCTGTATTCCGCCCCTCTATCTCAGACAAATCCCATCGGAGCAGTACAATTTTCGTATTATCGAGAGTCAATACTGGAGTATCACCTGCAACCCAGCCTCTTTTATTCAGATCCGGATAGTGCCGGTCAACCATACCCGATTCTGTTGCAGCCATTGAGTTTTCAAATTCATTAGGTTGTGGAACCGGTGGCGGATAGACCACCTGCTCCCCCAGATCTTCAGATCGTTCCGACAGATTTACAACATCAACCTTTACATAATCTATCTCCATCGTGTAAATAAATGGCCCCCAATCCATCATCGCCAGATGCGGTGTGATTCGATCTCCCGGCCTGATATCCAGGTGTTCAAGTGTCATGCTAACCGTGTGCCACCGGTCTTTATCCGGAATATCAAACTCCATCAAACCCGCATAATTTCCTTCATATCGATCTGTACGTAACTGCATGTTGAACCGCCTTGGTGCATGACTAACCCTGACCCGTGCCTCCATCCTCAATCCATAATCTGACTCCGGATCGGCAAATGGCTCCAAATCAAGCTGATCTGTAAGGGTTGTTTGCACAATCGCCCACCATACATTTTGAGTGTCATCCGTAGCATCCACTTTGAATTGAAGCCAACTATCCTTCCGCTCCAGGGAACTGACAGCTTCACCGGAACCTGTAAATGAAATCCACTCTACTGAAGTCTCTCCCTGAAACGTCTCTAAAAACTGAGCTTTAATTGTAGGGGTTTGTGAGAAAAATACGGTACAAATAAGGAGTATAATTTTTAATTGATGATTGAGCATTTTTACTGTTTGTGATTAGATTGACTTCATTGAGCTCTCTATAGATATAATAACAAAGAAATTGACAATCTCTGATTACCATGGACAATTAGGATCAAACTGATGAAATGGACTCTTTTTTAAAATAATCAATTTAAGTTATAAACCATCAAATTAATCGCTACTGTATCAAAAATGGGATCTTCTGCCTAAACTGCGACAGGAGATCTCACTTAAATTTCATTAATAATATCAACAAGAAAAAATATCATTATGAAAACCTTGTTTTACTCTCTGATAACTGCCTTTATTCTCTTTTCACCCTTCCAAAAAACGATTATGGCTCAGGATTCCGTTGAGGTTTCTGATGAAGTACTTCTCGAGCTTTATGATGGCGCAAGGGTCGTTGATGTTGTCGACGGCTTGGTTACTGTTGGTTACATCGATGTGGGTGTGATGCATCCAAGAATGGCACCCCTCTGGAAAGATGTGGTCAGTATGGAGCACCGTATTCGCGGAATCGCTGTAACAGCGCGTTATGGCCCTACAAACCGGCCCAAACATCCCGGTGTTGACCTGACAGACCCCGCCAATTACGATGAATACAGGAGTTGGAGAGGTATGTGGTATCATGAACTGTCAAATGAAGCCTTTATGGAGCACATTAAACCGGGCACAGCACTGGTCATAGACAATTCCGGAGTAAATGATGCCGGCTCAACCGGATCATACAATATTATGGAGTGGACCAGGGCTGGAATGACAGGCCTCATCTCTGCCGGTGGGGTTCGTGATATCGATGAAATCATACTGCAGCGTAACCCGGTCTATACAGACTATATGGATCGTGGACGTGGAGAGCGGATCGGCAGAAATGAGCTGCTGGATGTACAGCAACCGGTGGTTGTCGGTGATGTAACTGTCTATCCGGGTGATATGGTCGTTGCCGATGCTGATGGTGTTGTAGTAGTGCCTCGCAGGGTGGCTGTTAGGGTCGGACAAATCGCATATCAGGAACTTTATGCGGATATGGCCAATAGACGTAACCTCTACCTAGAAAAAGGGCTTGAACTGGATGACACCGTTCGGGAACGAGATGCCCCTGAAGTTTTCTTTGAGCGACTTGGGCTACCTGCAGATCCGAATAAACCTTGACATAAACAGGATAAGTTCCGGCAGGTTAAGCAGATTTCTTTTAAATACTGCCCGTATTGAATGATTAAGGAGTGTTTACTCATTTTAAGTTACACTCCCTTTCATTGATCCATTTGCTCGAATTACAATGTTAACTTTTTACCGCTTGAGGAATCAATTCGTTAAAAAGGGTCACCGGTCAGCCGTTTCACCCAGATTTAGCAGCAGCTGATCCATCGCAAAACCGATGAACATGTTGTAGTAGGCATCGTTGTAACCGCCATATCCGGTATCACCGCTGTATTGAGTACCGATGTTACCGGCTGTAGCTGCCCGAACCCGATGTATAACCTCCACTACCGGCTCAGTTCGGTTGCCCAATTGTCTCAAACTGATCGCTGCCTGTAGTGCAATCCAGCCACGTTCATCTTCCAGATCGTTGACCAGTATGGGTAAAGCTTCATTACACTGCCCCAGCATACAAAGTGTTTCGGCAGCTTTAATTCGGACACTCGGAGATTCATCGTTCATTGCGTCCTGCAGTTCATGCATAGCTTTCCATCCATCGTGGTGAATTCTCGCCAGCAATGCCTCCGCTGCCCAATATCTCACCCCACTGTCACTGTCTTTGAGCATCTCTGTAATCGTAGCTACCGGAACCGTCAGATCACCGACTAACTCCGCAGCAGCTTTAATTCTGGGCAGGTCATATTGATCGGGATCGTTGACCATCTCATATGGAGTGGATCCCTCAGCCCTGAGCATCATCTCTCCCTCCTGCAAAAATCCGGTATCCCTGGTCTCCAGAATCCACTCATTCAGGCGTGATCTCATCTCCTGCAGCACAAAACGGTACTCCGGATCGTCAGCCAGGTTATTCAATTCAAACGGATCTGCCTTAACATCAAAAAGCTCTTCCATGGGCCGGGGCCGATACATCGCTTCACCGTGAACCGGAAGTAAACCCTCAGCCCTAACACGATCCAGTTCAACCGAAATATTTTTATGATCACCAAAAATCAGCGCTTCTTGTATGTACGGCAAGTGTGGCATATAATTTCGAATGTACATATAGTTTTTTGATCTCACTGCACGAGCCATATCATAGACGTCATCTGCACGGTCGCGATGGGCAATAAAATGTGTGCGGGGGTCTGCAATCACTTCACCCATAAAAGGCTGACCTTCCATGTTATCGGGAATTTCGATACCCGCAAGACTCAGTACTGTTGGTGCCAGATCAATAAATGTAATGAGATCTTCCGATTCACTTCCGGGTGGGAGGCCTGCCAGATGCCTGAATTTTGCCGGAACCCGAATGATCAGTGCAGCTTCCAGACCGGTTGTATAAAGCCACCGCTTGTATCTGGGCAGGCCAAAGCCATGATCAGACCAGAAAAAAACGATGGTATCTTCCGTCAGGCCATCCTTCTCGAGCTGATCGAGAATATCCTGCGCCTCCAGGTCAGTCGCAGAGATCAGGTCATAATAACGGGCCCAAATTCTTCTGATTTCCGGAGTATCGGGATAAAAAGGAGGAAGCACCGCTTCATCAGGATCACGCCGTTCGTCGAGCCGGCTAAAATAGTCCAGGTCAAACATGGTGGCCGGCCCCTCATGAGGAGTCATGATATTAAAAACCGAGAAAAACGGGGTGTCATCGGAGTCCCTGTTTCGCCAGTGCGCATCATCACTCGACTCATTCCACCGCCCGGTTGCATCAAAATTATAATCCGTTTTTACGTTGTTGGTTGTATAATATCCATTCTCCATCAGTATTTCGGGGAGAGTTCGGATATCGTCCGGAATCTCAATCACCGACCGCAGATTTTGTGTGCCGAGAGAGGTGGCTATCATGCCGGTTATGATTGCAGATCGTGCCGGCGAACAGATGGGTGATGACACAAATGCGTTTCGATAGAGAATACCCTGGTCGGCCAGCCGGTCGATATTGGGTGTATGGACATATTCATCGCCATAGGCACCGATGGCGGGATTATGGTCTTCCGTAGAGATCCATAAAATGTTGGGGCGGTCTGTTGTGGATTGGGCATCAATAACTCCTTGATTCATGAGCAGTAAAAAGGAGAACACAAGAGAAAGGTGCATCAAAAAGCGAAGATTTGGCATAAGGCAGAGTTTGATGAGTTCGTTTTGTTCTGTTCAGGAGAAACTACCTGCCAATATGCAATGAACAATAGAAAAGTCAAAATTCCAGCCGCTAATCTTCTCAATTGCGAATTCAGTAACAAAAGTTTAGTCGCAAAGCGATCTAAAATAGTCACTTTATTTGCTTCTAGAAAGATTTCAAATATTTTGCGAATAGAGGCATTCCAAATGATCTGTCGCACTGATGTATGTCATGTGGCTTACCCTCTTGCAATATTACCCCCTTT
>SKZL01000166.1 GCA_007127395.1 Balneolaceae bacterium | reverse complement strand
TTTTTCAAAGATCGATCCATGCCAGGCACCGTACTTGATGGTGAAATCTGTCTCTTCAAAGAGGATAAAATTATGCCATTCCAACTTCTTCAAAAGAGATTGGGTATCAAAAAACCCGGGAAAAAAATCATTGAAACTCATCCTGTGCTATTTATCTCTTACGATCTCCTGTTTACAGATGGAAGTACAACTGTTGAGCTCCCCCTTATAGATCGCAGAAGAGAGCTTGAATCGATCTCTCATCAATATCAAATAGCGGTAACCACGCAGTACAGTCTGAAAGAGCAGAGTGATATGAATATGCTTTTTGAACGGGCACTTAATCATGGCAATGAAGGGTTGATGTTGAAACAGAAAGACAGTCTATATGAATATGGTCAGAGGAAAAAGTCATGGTTAAAAGTAAAAAAGCCGGGAGGATCTCTGGATACCGTCATCATGTATGCACATGCAGGGAGCGGTAAACGCGGGGGAACCTACTCCGACTTTACGCTGGGCATCTCCGTTAGAAATGATGAACGATATGAAGAGGAGTTCATCCCGATCGGTAAAGCGTATGGCGGCTATACGAATGAAGAATTGCGAAAACTGAACAGCCGGATCAAAGAGCTGACAGTTGAAAGATATGGGCCTACACTTGGATTGTTACCGGAACTGGTTGTTGAAATTGAGTTTGATCAGATACAGATCAACAAACGAACCAAAGCAGGCTATACGCTGCGTTTTCCCAGATTCCGTGCCATACGATGGGATCTTGGGCCAGATGATGTAGATACCCTCAAAGATGTAGAATCAGCGTATGCAAAAAATCTGGAGAAGAAACCGCTGCCTCAAAAAGAAAATCCGTCGTTTCTGATCCCGGAACCGCCGGACGATAAATGAATGAGGTAACGGCTCATGAAGGGATATCAAAACTATCGATCTCCGATGTTTTTTTACTCAGGGATGGCCGCTTCAATCAAAAAACAGACTTGACAACTCAAATATTTATCGATGATCATTTCCAATTATGGAATTCTCGAATTCATGTTATTTTATATAAATAGATTCGAACTCTTTGTACATTAACGACTGCTTAACATAAAACGAAGAATGTGGCTCAAATAATTACAGGAATACAGCAAATTGGCATTGGTGTCAGTGACATCGACAAAGCCTGGAAATGGTACCGGATGATGTTTGGAACAGATGTACCGGTTTTTGATGATATTGCAGAGGCAACTCTGATGGCTCGTTATACCGGCGATGAAGTCCATACACGCCGGGCGGTACTGGCATTAAACCTGAACGGTGGGGGTGGCTTTGAAATCTGGCAGTTTAAAAGCAGAAAGCCGGAGTTTTGTCAATTTGAGCACACCATCGGAGATTTGGGGATAAACGCGGCGAAAATCAAAAGCATTGATGTACGAAAGTCTTATAAGAATCTGAAAGCCCTTGATCCGGAATCGGTATCAGAATTATATAAACTGCCAAACGGTGAAGATACTTTTTGGGTAGATGATCCGGATGGGAATCTGTTTCAGGTGGTTAAAGGTGATTCCTGGTTTTCTGTTAAAAGCCGAAATAGCGGTGGTGTATGCGGCGCGGTGATTGGTGTCTCTGATATTGATCAAATCCTTCCTCTCTACACCGATATACTCGGATTCAATGTAACTGTTTATGATGAAGAGGGCTCATTTTCTGATCTTCAGAGTGACGACAGGTTCAGAAGAGTACTTCTGAGAAAAGCACAACAGGATGAAGGTGCTTTTAGCAGGCTATTTGGCCATATTGATATTGAGTTGGTTCAGGTAACCGATCGTGTACCCCGAAAAATTTACAGTGACCGATATTGGGGTGATCCCGGCTTTATTCATATCTGTTTTGATGTGACAGACATGGATCGGTTAAAAGAACTTTGTGATAAAACCGGATTTCAATTTACTGTTGATAGTGCCTCCACGTTTGATATGGGAGATGCCGCCGGACGATTCTCTTATATCGAAGATCCGGATGGCACATTGATCGAGTTTGTCCATGCTCACAAACTGCCTATCATGAAAAAATGGGGTTGGTATCTGAACCTTAAAAAAAGGAGTCACCAGAAACCACTGCCGGACTGGATGCTAAAGACAATGGCGTTTAATAGGGTTAAGTGAGTGAAAAGTGAAAAGAAAGAAGTGAAAAGTATTTGTAATTAAAAATCTGAATTGGCAACAAATATATTACAATTCTCATGTTCTATTTTCGGATCCCTCTTTTCACTTTTCACCCCCGACAATTGTCGGGGTCGGGACTGTCGCTCTCGTTCCAGCTTTTTACTTTTTACTCCTTTTGACTTTTTATTTTTACTCCATCTGCCCTATCATCCTATATAAAGGATCAATTTTCAACTAAGTAATTACAATGACAAAAGAGAAAATCAATATCATCGTTATCGGCTGTGGCAATATGGGTACTTCACATGCCAGGGCGTATCATAAACTGGACGGGTTCAACATAGTGGGGCTTGTTGATCGCAACCGGGATAATCTGGACCGACTGACCAAGGAGATGGGAAATTACCCCACTTTTGTTGATTTTGATGAAGCACTTGCTGAAACCAAACCGGATGCTGTTTGTGTGGCTACCTATCCGGGTACTCATGCAGAGTTTGCGATCAAGGCTTTGGAGTCCGGAGCACACGTGTTTGTCGAAAAACCGATCGCGGAGACGATTGAAGACGCCAATGCTGTCGTAGAAGCGGCTCAAAAGGCGAATAAAAAGGTGGTTGTTGGATATATTCTCAGGCACCACCCCGGCTGGAAGCAGTTTATAGATGTTGCCACCACACTTGGCAAACCGTTAGTTATGAGGATGAATCTGAACCAGCAAAGTACCGGAAAAGAGTGGAAAGTACATCGCAGTATTATGGAGGCGATGTCACCCATTGTGGATTGTGGTGTGCACTATGTGGATGTAATGTGCCAAATGACCAAAGCCAATCCGGTGAGTGTGAGTGCGATCGGAGCACGGCTCTCCGATGAGATCGATCCGGATCAATACAACTACGGCCAGTTACAGGTGCGCTTTGATGATGGTTCCGTAGGATGGTATGAATCGGGTTGGGGCCCGATGATCAGTGAGCAGGCCTATTTTGTGAAAGATGTAATGGGTCCTAAAGGGAGTGTCAGTATTCATAAAAACACCTTTGATCTGCCGCGTGGTTCATCCGCTGATATTGGCGGACATACTGCCGTCAAGAGACTGAATCTGCATCACTCCGAAACGGATGAAAATGGCAAGCTGATTCATGATGATCAGATCCTGGAGGCTCCGAGTGAGCCGGGTCACGATGAGCTCTGTTATTTTGAGCAGGAGTACTTCCTGAAATCGATCCTGGAAGATATCGATCTGTCGGATCATCTGCGTGAAGTGGTTCACACGCTAAAAATTGTGCTTGCCAGTGATGAATCGGTCAAAACAGGAAAGACGGTGGAATTGAAATAGTTACACCGCTAACACGAACATTAACGCTAATAGCAGGCCCAGTGCACCTATTATACCCATCCGGCCATGATTAAACCTGGATGAGTTTCAATTTAAAACCATCAGCTATGCAAATACTGCCAAGATTCGAAATCTTTGATCACGAAGTGCCACAAACGGGATCTTTTCAGTTAACAGATTTACCCGAGGAAGCTGAAGAGTTGTTCATGGAGGCGGATGACCTCTATTTTGAAATGGAATCTCAACATGCTGATAAGCTGCTCAAAAAAATTATCTCGGACTATCCGTCGTTTGTTGATGCCCATATACTATTGGCACAAATTGCCCGGGATGAAAACCGCAAGCCGGAAGCCATTAACATTTTGAAAAATGCTGCCGGGTTCTTTGAAAAAGTCATACCAGACGGCTTTGACGGCGAATTGCACTGGGGATTTACCGATAACCGCCCATACCTGACCCTTCTGCATGAACTGATGATTACCTATGACCGGTTTGAACAATTTGAAAATGCCTTATCGATCGGTGAAAAAATATTGGCCTATAATCCCAATGACAATCAGGGGATCCGATGGTTGATGGGTGATCTTTACCTGAGATGTGAGGACCTGAAAAAAGCAGAAACCTATTTAAAAAAATGTGCCCCTGAATATCCACCCAACCGGTATAGTTATGCGTTGTTGCTGATGAAGCAGGACAAGAGATGGGATGCAATTACCCAATTCAGGCTGGGATTTGTGGAAAATATTTACATTTGTGAAATGCTTAGATTTAAAGCTCCGTTCATACGCTATGATGTTTATGAACCATCCAACCTGAACGGCATGGAAGTAGCTCAGGATTATGTATTATCGATGATGGATTATTGGATGATTCACATGGAAGCACTGCAAATGATGAATGACCTTCTAATGACAACAGTAGTTACTTCGGAAATCAACGGGGTCTTTCATTACCTGTCTGAATTGAATGAGACATTCCTTTTTGATGATCCGATCAGCTCTTTTGACGATCCGGATGATTTGAATGTAAGTGAGATGCAAATGGAGGCTCGCCGTGAAATCTTTGAAGAGATTGAAGCGATCAAAAAACATATCAATACTGCGTCCTCAAAAAAAATATTGAAAGAGCTGGATCAAATAAATCCGAACTACTAAGGAGGCTCATTGCAATAACTTCATCCTGGTCAAAGATGTTGCACGTTTATCAAAGGTCAGTGTATCCAGATTCTTTTTGTCGTTTATTCGATGAATCAAACAATCAGGATAATCTGCCCCGGAGTTGATATAGTCTGAAAGTGCAGATTTGACGATTTCATGATCAAA
>SKZL01000052.1 GCA_007127395.1 Balneolaceae bacterium | reverse complement strand
TTTCAGTTATTTATAATTAATTGAACTCTTCTTAACTGTGAATTTGAACCGATTTAAGGATGCTTACATAGGTGCTTCTGATACTTTTTCAAATGAAGTTTTATACTGTATATCATTGCGCCACAACATTATAGTTAAGAATTATCCGAGGTGGACAAAACTGCTCCAAGGTGGAATCCGACAGAGCATTATCACTTTTCTGCATAGAGTGTGATACTGTATATCCCGGCACCGGATTCTTTAATTTTAGCGGTTTCAGGCGGAGTCAAAAACTGCTCCAGGATGGAATCAGGCAGGACTATTTCCCGCTTTTTCTGAAGGGTCAGGTTTTTAAATCCGGACTCCCTCACGATCGACAGATATCGCTCCAGTTCGATCGCACCCGATACACAACCAGCATACATTTCTGCGCTCTTTTGGATATCGGCTGGGAGCTCTCCTTCAATCACAACATCCGAAATGCTGAAATGCCCTCCTTTTTTCAGGATTCTGAAGGTTTCCGAAAATGCTTTTCGTTTATCAGGAACGAGGTTCAGTACACAGTTACTGACCACTACATCTGCAGTTTGATCCGGAAGTGGAAGATCTTCAATATCCCCCTGAAAAAATTCGATGTTGGTAAATCCCAGTTTCTCTACATTTTCACGTGCTTTGGCAACCATCGATGGTGAGAAATCAATACCGATCACACGCCCGGTTTCACCGGTGAGCTGCCTTGCCACAAAGCAGTCATTTCCTGCACCGGAACCAAGGTCAACAACCGTATCTCCCACTTTGATCTGAGCAAACTCCGTTGGTAAACCACATCCCAATCCCAGATCAGCATCTGCCTGATAACCCTGAAGGGGTGCATAATCTTCTGCAAAAATCTCATAATCGACGCAGCTGAGCCCGGATGGCTGATCACCGCAACAACCGGTGATTTTCAAACCTTCAGCGGCGTTTTTGCCGATCCGGTCATATTTTTCAAGTACCAGTTGTTTTAATTGATCAGAGTCGCTTGTTTTACTCATAGTTATTTGGATGATGTTTATGTGCTTATAAGCTGATTTAATATGATTGTGCTCAACGGTTTTATTTATCGTAATTTTACGATTAATAAAACCGGAATGCAATAGAATTGCTGGAAGTTTTCGACTTCATTCCGCTAAAAAAGCAAGCGGAACTGCGCTCCCCGAAGGGTCGGGGCAGGCTAAACTGACGGTTTTTACGATTTTTATCGAACTCAGGTTAAAGTTGATTTGATGCTCCCGTAATCCATTCAACATTATTCAATATTGCCTGTCAATCTTTGATGTGAACCTCTTCATGGGTTTATTAAACCTAAACCATTTACCGACATCAACCTTACAGATCAGGCCCTTGGGTGAAACTCTTTATGAATCTGATGCAGCAGTGTGCGATCTACGTGAGTGTAGATCTCGGTAGTGATGATCGAGGAGTGCCCCAGCATCTCTTGCACAGCCCTCAAATCGGCCCCGCCCTCCAGAAGATGTGTGGCAAAGGAGTGGCGAAAAATGTGGGGGTATACATTTTTTGTGATTCCGGCCTTTTCAGCGTAACTGTTCACAATATTCCAGATACTCATCCGGGAGAGGGGTCCGCCACGCTGATTTAGAAATACCCGATTCTTACTTTTTTCAGGTTTTTTTTGACTGAGAAACTCTTTTCTGGATAGCTCAAGATAGTGTTCGATGGATTTTTGTGCATGTTCGCCAACCGGAACAAGGCGCTCTTTGTTGCCCTTTCCGATCACTTTCAGAAACCCGATCTCAAAAAAAAGGTCGTCCATTTCCAGAGCAACAAGTTCGCTGACCCTCATTCCGCTTGCATAGAGTGTTTCAAGAATCGCCGCATCTCTGATACCGGCTGATGTGGTTCTGTCCACGCTGTCGATAATCAACTCCACCTCATGAGCAGTAAGTACTTCCGGCAGTTTTTTTGCTTTTCTGGGGAGTTCAACCAATTCTGCCGGATTGGATTCGGATAATTTTTCAACCACTGCAAACTCATGAAAACTGCGGATGCTTGAGATGTTGCGGGCTATGGTACTCACAGCCAGATCCATATTTGTCAGTTCCAGCAGATAATTTTCGATATGAGTGAGGGTAACACCGTTCAGATCTTTAATTTTCAGATCTTCAGATAGAAAGTGAATATATCTCTCGAGATCATTCTCATAAGAGATGGCAGAGTTAACAGCCAGCCCTTTTTCCAGTTTGATAAAACGCAGATACTGTTTTATGGCAGACCGGTAGTCAGACATGGCTACTATTCATTTTTTTCTTCGTCTAATTCACTGTTTGCCGTATTGGGTTCAGAAATCGTCTCTTTTGAGGTCTCTTTCTCAATTTTTTTATCTTCCGGGTATTCTACACGGCTATGATATACACCCTTCAAAATCCTTAAAAAGGACTCTTTAATGATTTGAATATGTTGAAATGTGAGCGGACAGTTACTGAGTTGTCCATCAGCTACATTTGAGTCTACAATGCGATTGATCTGATTTTCTAGTTTCGTATATGTAGTATCTTTCATCGAGCGGCAGGAAGCTTCCACACCATCTGCAAGCATCATAATTCCTTGTTCTTTAGTGAATGGAATGGGTCCGTCATAACGGAAGTCCTCTTCCTGGATATTATCCGCATCCTCTTTTGCTTTTTCGAGAAAGTATCTGATTTGGGAAGTACCATGATGGGTCATGATAAAATCGATAATCACTTTAGGCAGGCCATATTCAGTGGCCATCTTCACCCCCTCACTCACATGTGCCTTTATCACAAGGGCGCTCATTCTGGGTTTCAGTTTATCATGTTCATTGCCTTTACTCTGATTTTCGATGAAATAAGAGGGTTTAACCATTTTTCCGATATCGTGGTACATAGCCCCCACGCGGCACATAAGTGCATTGGCACCTATATCGGATGCAGCCGATTCCGCAAGATTCGCCACCTGAAGGCTGTGATGGAATGTACCCGGAGCGGTACTCATCAGCTCTTTCATAAGTGGAAGGTTGGTATCAGCCAGTTCGAGTAGTGTAAAATCTGTGGTTAGTTTGAAAAGCTTTTCAAAAAGGAGGATCAGCGGATAAGTAAAAAGTATAAATACGGAATTAATCGCAACAAAAGTCATGTCGCTCAAAAAATTCTCTACCCCAGAGAATCTGGACAATGAAAAACCGGCTATCACAAAACAGTATGTCAGAAAAACAATACCGGGTGTGATGAAGAAGAATTGAGATCTCTTTTTTATATCCCGAACAGAAAAGACACCCAGGCTACAGGCTGCTATTGTTGCTACCATGTAGTCGAAACTGTGATCATGAATCATTCCGGTAATGATTGCCAGCGTAATGGTCGACATCAACCCAACACGCGAATCAAAGATAATTGTAAGGATGATTGGTGCGATTGCTACAGGGATAACATAGCTACTGACGTTCTCAATGGGGTAGACCAATGCACTTGCAAGGGTAACCAGGCTCATCACCAGAAAGACCAGCAGAAACATGGATGGGCGTTCAAATATTTTTCTTCTGTAGAGATAGAGATAGAAGAAAAACATCATGGTTGCAATGATAATAACAAAAGATTCACCCGAAAAACGAAGCCATCGTTCCAAACCGGTTGCAGTCAGGGCTCTTGCATCAGCCAGGCTTTTCAATCTGATATCAATTTCCGGTGTCACGATATCTCCTCTTCGGATGATGATCTCTCCCTGATCCACAGCACCTCTGGTTGTGGAGATATTTGATAGATTTTCGGATAACAGAGCCTCAGTATCTGCTTCACTGTATAGAATGTTTGGACCGATAATTTGATCATACAGCTGCAATGCAACTCTTGCTACATCGGGGATGAAAACTCTGTTGAAAAATAACTGAGCATAATTTCGTGCTTCAGTCATGTCCCGGATATTGTTGAGTCTGACGGTTCGTTCTGTTAATTCTCTCAGATTGCGAACAGTAATCTCACTCTGCTCAATTTGACTCTTTTCGATATCAATCAGTCCGTCAGATAAAATTATTTCAACTACATTCTCCAGCTGCGTGCGCACCTGATAGACAATAAATCTGCGTTCAGATTGATTGCCTTGGGTTATATTCACATAATTATCAAGAATAAGGTCCCATGATTCATCATCCAGTTCAACATTTGCAAAACTGCGTTCTTGCAAATAACTCAGAGAGTCATCTTCTGCAGTAGCCCCATTTTCTGATCTGGCCCGCTGCCATTGCAGATAGCTGTCCAGAACAGGTTGAAGATCTCTGTATATGGAGTCAAGCCTGCTTTCAATAAGAATCGCGGCATTGTTATCAGTGTGGAAAATAGGGACTGTCTGCTGACGAATTTCATCATGCTCTTGCGCCAATTCCTCTGCCGTTTTTTGGATTGCAAAAGTAAAAGGGGCAGTGAGGTCATCGACACGCCATGGTTCGCCCACAGAGTAATTTTCAACATGCTGAAAAGAGGATTGAGGCAGGGTCACCAGAATGATTGTAAGAAAAATCAACAGGATTAATCCTCGAAGATAGTTCTCTTTTTTTTCATAGAAAGAGAGGTCTTCATTTTTATTCTTGTTTAAGCCGATTCCCGGAACAGGCTCTTTCTTTTTCTTGCGATCCAACCCAATTTTGTTGAGAAAACTCATAATGTTTAATCTTTGATGATGACCCTTAATATAATCATGACTAAGCGAACATTCATATATGTAAGAACTGCTTTAAAGAACTGTTTTTTTCCATTAAAGTTTTATGAAAACTGTACGAAATCCAGAGTGAAGAATGAGCTTCAATTATTTTAT
>SKZL01000137.1 GCA_007127395.1 Balneolaceae bacterium | reverse complement strand
CATTTCCTCTCGCATCTGCATTGAAAATGGCACCCGTTAAGTCTGAAACCATCTCTGCTACATTGTATTCATTTCCATATGTTCTTGAATCTGTGATTCTCTTCAATGTATTTTGATGTAGAAGATGGCCAAGTGCGTTTCGCTGCATTCCAAGAACCTGATCATGAATTTTTGGATCTTCACCTCCACCAAAGAAGTTAAAACCTCGTCGCTGTGCCTGCAGATAACTGTAAACTTCGTGTGAGGTATTAAAAGCATTTGGAGCAAACAGATATTGTGAGAGATGGTTCATCGCTTCTTTCTGTTTTGCTGCCGGTACCGGAGTAAATGGCCGTCCGGCTCCCTCCTGCCCTATGAAAGCGCGATCACGATATACACCACCAATTTGTCTGGTCATTATATTTGCTTGTGTACCATATTGCCCCATCATGCTCATATATGCGTTACGCAGCTCCTGATATGATTGGCCTTCTCTGGATCCGAACTTTTCAACGACACCATCCAACAGCTCTCTGACGAGTAGGATCCGTTCAACACCGTAAGCAACCGGATCGCTGGACATATCACCAATCATCACTCTTGGGTCAATACCTCCGAAAGATGACCTCATATCATCTGCATCATTCCCGAATGCCAATGAAGGGTCTGTTGATCTGGCAAGAATCCGGTTTAATCGCTCCATTTCAGCATCTGCATCTTCCAGGGACGATGAATACCCATACTCTATAGCCCAGATATCGTATGGTCCCGGTTTAATGTCAAAGTACCTGCCCTGATTTTCACGGTCTCTGCTCACGTTTACAGAGGAGTAATCCATGACTGAACCTGTGAGGCCAATAGTATCTGCCAGCTCGCGCGAATGGATTTCATCCGGTGAATGCAAAGTACTGGCCTGCATGTTGTGGTTTAATCCGAATGTGTGTCCCAGTTCATGTAAGATGAGCATCGTCAGTGCTTCATGCTGGAATCCTTCTAAATCATCGGTATTTGAATCCATCAGATGAAGAACATTCATTCCAAACAAGTTGTTGTGCTGCATGAAAGTCCCAAAACTGCAAAAATGTGGATCCATAGCATCATGAACGCTCATCTCTGAAAAATTGAATCCGTCATAGATATCTTCGTTTCGCATCTGATTGCTGAAAAAGACCCACTCGAGCATGATATCGGAGCCGATGATCTGCCCGGTTCGGGGATTTACAAAGCTGGGCCCGTACCCTCCAAAAGGTGCAATTGGTGATGAGGTCCACCGTAATACATTGTATCGTATATCACCCGCTTCCCAATCGGCATCATCCGGCTGTACTTTAACCTGAATGGCATTTTTAAACCCTGCAGCTTCAAATGCTTCATTCCATGCAAGTGTAGCTTCTTTGATCGTTTCCCGAAATTCATAAGGAGTTGTATTCTCAATCCACCATACAATCGGTTCTACAGGCTCAGATAGTTCAGCATCCGGATCTTTTTTGACCAGGTCCCACCTGTGAATCATATCCTTGTAGGGTGTGGCACTAACTGAGATCATATCATTTTGCTGAGTAGTGAAATAACCTACCCTTGGATCGTCATATCTGGGCTTAAAATTGTTATCGGGAATTTCAATAAAACTATGCTGAAACCTGATGGTTACAGAACGATTATCTGTAACAGCGCTGCTTGTACTGCCGGTCGGGTATGGTGACTCATAGACATACTCCACAATTACATCACTATTTTTTGGGTAACTGCGAATCTGGCTGTATTTGTTTTTATCCCTGCTTAAGGTGCCAAGACTAAACTGTCCCGGGCGCGCCATGGGGCTGGGACTTGGTTTTATTTGTGTCAATCCTTCTGAAAGGAAAAGTGCATCACCATCAATTAGAAAGAGCCCCTCCTCCTTCTCTTCTGCTTCTATCGAGGCTGAATGAAGAATGGCTTCTGAAATATTTGCTGAGGCAGCTCGGCTAAGCGGACTCTCCTCATCAAAATAGTGACGGGTATTGATATGGACAAATTCAAGCCGGTCAAAATATCTTCTGATCTCTACAATTTTATTATCGCGAAATTGACCTCTGAAATGCCCCCCTTCGAGTACACCATCTTGCGAAAGGCCAAAATAGATAAACTCTTGGCCAATCTGATCTTCCCTGATTGCCAGTTTGGTTTTGCCATTGGTTGTATCCTGATAAATTGTGAAAAAGCCATCGAATTCAATTAGATTTTCAATCGCTTTTTCAAAATCTGATTTGGTTTCTTCTCTGTTTTCACCCGTCTCAGGGGCAGTTCCCTGCTGTGTAGTAGCACAGGATGCGATAAAGATAAATAGCAGTGCTGAAGTTAAAAGCACTTTATAGTATTGGTAAATTGACTTCATTCGGTTTTAGTTAGATTAATGGTAAGAGCGACATAAAACCTGTAACCACAAAGTGGAAGTCAGAATTTATGCGTTTAATGAAAAGAGCTTTCAAATGAATCAAAAAAAAGCCTGTATGTGTTGACATACAGGCTTACGTAATTCAGTGACTAAAGTTCTGCAATTCGCAGACGATTCTCTGCAACTTCAAGTTCAACTTCAAACTCCTCTCTGCCTTTCTTGAGGTTTTTGAGTTTTGACTTAATCTCATCTCTGAGCTTACGTGCTTCATCTTTATCAATGGATGTTTTCTCCTCCGCACGTTCAGCAAGTATGGTGAGTTGATTCTTATTCATTTCAATGAATCCACCACTGACTGCATATATCGTCTCCTGCTTTTCCTCTTCTTGGATCACAATTTTTCCGATTCCAAGTGAAGAGACGATGGGTGAGTGATCATTCAAAATCTGGAATGATCCAAGGCTCCCCGGAAGTGTCACGCTCATGACTTCTCCCTCAAAGAGTGGGCCATCAGGTGTTAAAAACTGTGTATTGAACTTTTCTGGCACGATCTATAACCCGTTCGATTAGTAGTAAGACTTCATTAAATGGCTTAAACCTCAGCTTCCGCTTCTGCCATGATTCTTTGACCTTTTTCCTGAGCTTTTTCGATGGTCCCCACAAGGTGGAAAGCATTCTCCGGAAGATGGTCGAGCTCGCCATCCAGGATCATATTAAATCCTTTAATGGTGTCTTCAATTTTCACATATTCACCACTCTGACCGGTGAACTGCTCAGCCACAAAGAAGGGCTGACTCAGGAATCTCTGGACACGCCTTGCACGAGACACAACCAGTTTATCTTCATCTGAAAGTTCATCCATTCCCAAAATGGCGATTATATCTTGCAGATCCTTGTACTTCTGCAGAATTTCAGTCACTCGTTGAGCACATCCATAATGCGCTTCACCTACCACTTTCGGATCCAGAATCCGGGAAGTAGAATCGAGCGGATCAACAGCCGGATAGATACCGATTTGTGTCAAAGCACGGCTCAATACCGTTGTTGCGTCAAGGTGAGAAAATGTAGTAGCCGGAGCTGGATCTGTAAGGTCATCAGCAGGTACATAAATAGCCTGAACAGATGTAATCGATCCATCTTTGGTTGATGTGATACGCTCCTGCAGGTCGCCCATCTCTGTTGCAAGTGTTGGCTGATAACCTACGGCAGATGGCATACGGCCTAAAAGTGCAGACACTTCTGAACCGGCCTGGGTAAACCGGAAAATATTATCAATAAAAAGCAGGATATCCTTGGAAACCTGGTCGCGGAAATATTCTGCAACAGTCAGGCCTGAAAGTGCAACCCTCGCACGAGCGCCCGGCGGCTCATTCATCTGGCCGAACACAAGTGTGGCCTGTGATGTTTTCAAAACTTCGGGATCAACAAGAGAGAGGTCCCATTCGCCCTTCTCCATTGCTTCTTTAAATTTATCACCATAGTTAATAACACCGGACTCAATGAACTCACGAAGAAGGTCGTTACCCTCACGTGTTCTTTCACCCACACCTGCAAATACAGAGAGACCCCCGTGTTGTTTCGCAATATTATTGATGAGTTCCTGAATCAAAACTGTTTTTCCAACACCTGCTCCCCCGAAAAGTCCAATTTTTCCACCTTTCGCATATGGGCAGAGAAGATCAATCACCTTAATTCCGGTCTCAAGCATTTCCGTACTGGTTGCCAGATCTTCAAAAGAGGGCGCTTCACGATGAATTGGATATCTCTCCTTGCCTTTAGGTTTTTCAATTCCATCAATGGCATCTCCAACTACATTAAATAGCCTTCCCCGGATATCCTCACCAATTGGCATCGATATAGGCTTACCCGTATTAATAACTTCAGTTTTTCTTACCAGTCCATCGGTTGAGTCCATCGAAATGGTTCTTACCCTGTTCTCTCCGAGGTGTTGGGCAACTTCAAGGAAAAGCCTTGATCCATCTTCTCTGTCGATGTAAAGTGCGCTTAAAATTTTCGGAAGATGTCCCTGTTCAAAATCAACATCAACAACAGGACCGATTACTTGAGCTACAGTTCCTTTATTCATTCAATCTGTTCTTTTTTATAGTGGCTTTTTGGGAAAGGTTAATCAGAATACTAAAGCTTGATTAATTCTTTTTTCTTACAGCTAAGAAAGGTAGACACTTCTGTTTCAAAAATCAAAAATTTCAGAAATTGAAAATCTCAATTTCCCTCATCATTTTGCTTCAGATAGTCCATCCTCTCAAGCAGTTCACGCATTGCAAAAACAAGCATTCTATTTGATTGTGTAACCATTCTGTTGATCATCAGCAAAAATGTAACTTCTGCTTTTTTAAATTTTCCGGATGAAATTATGGATGAACACATTTGAATGAAGTTTTTGTCGTTCTGATCGATATAGATGCGAAGCTCCTCAATCTCTTCTGCTAATCCCTCTGTTATTTTAAGTTTAGGTTCCAGTTTTTTTCCTGTTTCAAAAGTTCTTTTGAACCTTTCCTGTATAGAGCTGTATGCTTTCTGGTGAGCCGGATCTATCTCACTTTTTAAAATGGAGAGCTCTTCACGCATCTCAAACAGATTTCTGGATGCATTCATGATATTTCTGCTTGCCCTCAAAAGCTGTTCCGCTTTTCCGGCATGCAGATCATCAATATCTACAGATACCAGCTTCGTATAATATTCAAAGATTTCTGCGTGATATTGTTCCAGTTCATTATATGCCACTTGTTTTTCGACTACACCTGGCAGTATAATCTGCCTTATGTATTCAATTGAAAATCTCAGTTGACGAATGATCTCCCTTCTGAAAGCTTCCATACCTGCATCTGTGACAGTTGCGTCTGTCTTGTGCATGTACTTCCCCAAGGCAACCTCTTTTTCCGGAATGATCTTCATTGATAATCCGGCAACCCGATCGATAAACGGATAGAACATTATCACCCCAATCACATTAAAGATTGAGTGGAATAGTGCAAGGCCCAACACAAGGTTTGATTCAAAATTAAACAGATCCAATACCACCCATGTAAGAGGAGCCAGTAACAGAAGTGTGACAATCGCTGTCGTGACTGTAAAAATTAACTGACTTATTGCGGCCTGTTTCTTGGATATGAGTTCACCGATAGATCCAAGCAGCACAGTAACCGTTGTGCCAACATTTGCTCCTATCACCATCGCGGCACCGGCCTTAAATTCAATTACCCCGCTAAATAGCATTGTAAGTACAATAGCTATAGTTGCAGAGCTGCTTTGCATGATGGCGGTCATCACCAATCCAAAGAGCGCAAAGAGGAGAACACCGTACCCGGCAAACATCGCCGGGTCAATAGCTTCCGACAATTGATCCACACTTCCCTTCATGTAGTCAAGCCCCATAAAAAGAAAGCCAAATGCAACCAGAAACTTGCTGATATTAACATATCGGGCCGACTTGGCCAACACGATCATCCCCAACCCTCCAATACCAATCAAAGGAAGTGAAAAGGCATCAATATTAAATTTGAATCCAAAAACTGCCACTATCCAGGCAGTTGCAGTGGTGCCAATTTTGGTCCCCATCATTACAGCAACAGCCTGTGTCAAAGACATGATTCCCGCACCTACGAAAGCAAGTACCATCAGTGAAACAGCAGAACTGCTCTGTAAAATTGCTGTACTGAAAGTGCCACTCAGAATGGCTTTCAAACGGGTACCGGTATAGCGCCGAATTAAAGCCCTGAACGCACCTCCACTCAGGAGCCTGATCGACTCCTCCATCATATGCATTCCAAACAGAAAAATGCCAAGTCCGGCCAAAAACATCCATATTTCAAAATCCATGATCATCTAAAAAATATAATGAGATCGAGGATTAACATCACATACCCAAATTAGTTCATGCTCAATTAGCAAAAAGTCGGCCAAAGCTCTATATTTAGGACTATCCCTTTTTCATGGGAAACGAGTTTTTTTCAAGCGGAATTTTAACAAAATAATAGACAAAAGCATTGGAAACGGAAGCTACTGCACGATCTGTAAGTATTGACATTTTAATTACATTTGACGAAAACGGAAATGTAAACTACTCTGAAGCCAATGAGCTTGAACCAAGAGAACGTGCTCAGGTGAGGGAGTATGTACAGAACATCCTCAGGCGCAGAAGCTATCTGGACTTCATACTGAACAGTTTCTCGAGCATTGAAGTAGAAGAGATGAAACCACTTCTGAAAAACATTCTTCGGCTGGGTCTCTATGAGCTTCTCTTTATGGGCGGAACACCTGATTATGCATCTATCAATGAAGCTGTGGAGATCACTAAATTGAGGCTTGGTTCAAAATCAGGAGATCTGGTTAATGCAATACTCAGAAACATCCAGCGCGACATCAAAAAATTACCAAAGCCGGCTCACAAAGATAGAACAAAATTGATTGCAACTACTTTTTCTCATCCGGAGTGGATGGTCAAAAGGTGGGTCAAGCGTTTTGGGGAGAGAGAGGCATTTCAGTTGATGCAGGCCAACAATCAGAGACCCAATTATTATGTTCGTGTAAACAATCTGAGAACCAAAACTTCCAACTTTAAGTTGCGAATGGAAAAGCTGGATATTCCTTTTGAAGAGAGCGAATGGCTTCCCGGTTATTTTAAGGTGGAATCTGTAGCTCCGTTTATATCCAAAGATCTGATCAGGAAGGGTGTTTGTCTTGTTCAGGATATCGCTGCCGGTTTTGCACCTACGATTCTGGATCCACAACCGGGGGAAACCATTTATGATCTTTGTGCCGCTCCGGGAACCAAAAGTATTGTCATGTCAGACATGATGAATGGTGAAGGGTCTATCATGGCTGTGGATATCAACCCCGGCCGTCTTGAGATGCTTGCGCAAAGTGCAATGGATTACAATGCAGAGAATATCAAAATCAGACAGGATGACGTTCGGGAGTTGAACCTGAAGCTTGCAGATGGCCTGCTGCTCGACGCCCCATGCACAGGTACCGGTGTTTTGAGTAAACGAGCGGATCTAAGATGGAAGCGAACCGAAGAAGATTTGGAAAATGCTGTAAAACTTCAAGAAGAGTTACTGGATGAGGCCGCCAACCATGTGAAAAGAGGCGGACGCCTGGTTTACAGTACCTGCTCGATTGAGCCTGAAGAGAATTGGGACCAGATACAAGCATTCCTGAAAAAATATGACAACTACGAATTGGAATCACTGGAAGATTTCCTGCCCGAGGAGGTGTTAGCTGAGGATGGATTTGCTTATCAAACACTCCCACATGTCCACGGTTGTGACGGTCATTTTGGTGTACGAATGGTCAGGGTTAAATAGCTAAAAAGTGTTCCTTTATTACATACAAGCTCTATATCCGGGCGTTATACAAATTATCCTTTGATATTTCGCCAGGTTAGCTTTTACATTGCATCCAACAATTATTGCAGATCTGAACTTTTATGACATCCAGTCCAAGCGATACAGACATTCCCAAACTGTACGACCATTCAGCCAATGAAAAAAAATGGACAGATTACTGGGAACAGAACGGTTATTTCCACTCTGAACCTGACAGCAGGGAACCCTATGCAGTGGTGATCCCCCCGCCCAATGTGACCGGTGTTCTGCATATGGGGCATATGCTCAACAACACCATTCAGGACGTGATGGTCAGGCGCGCAAGAATGACCGGAAAAAATGCCTGCTGGGTGCCGGGTACTGATCATGCTTCCATTGCAACTGAAGCCAAAGTGGTTCAGAAGCTCAGAAAAGAGGGGATCAAAAAGAGTGACCTGAGCCGTGATGAGTTTTTGCAACATGCCTGGAACTGGACAAATGAACATGGCGGAATCATACTGGAGCAATTGAAAAAACTGGGTGCCTCCTGTGATTGGGAAAGAACCCGATTTACACTTGAAGATGACCTCTATGACGCCGTCATTGAGTGTTTTATCGATCTTTACAACCGCGGTTATATCTATCGCGGATTACGGATGGTGAACTGGGATCCGGCGGCTCAGACAGCATTGAGCGATGAAGAGGTGATTCACAAAGAAGTTCAATCCGGATTTTATCATGTACGATACCGGATCAAAGAGTCCGACCAATATCTCACCATCGCAACAACCCGTCCTGAAACCATTCTGGCCGATACAGCGGTTTGTGTAAACCCGGGGGATGAACGCTTTAAATCTCTGATTGGCAAAACAGTCATTATCCCTATTGTGAACCGTGAGGTGAAAGTGATAGCCGATGACTATGTGGATCCGGAATTTGGGACCGGATGCCTTAAAATTACCCCTGCGCATGATCCCAATGACTACGAGATAGGCAAAAAATATGATCTGGAGGTCATCGACATGTTAAATCCGGATGGGACGGTTTCCGATGCGATCGGTTTTTATGCGGGTGAAGATCGTTTTGCAGCCAGAAAAAAAATTATCAAAGATCTTGAAGAGAGCGGCCATCTGGTTAAAACTGAGATGATGACCAATAAGGTGGGTTACTCAGAGCGTACAGATGCTGTAATCGAACCCCGTTTGTCGCTGCAGTGGTTTTGCAAAATGGATGAACTGAGCAAACCGGCACTCGATCATGTAATGAATGACGATATCCAATTTCATCCGGCCAAATTCAAAAACAGTTATCAGCACTGGATGGAGAACATCCGGGATTGGTGTATTTCCAGACAGCTATGGTGGGGCCAGCGGATACCGGCGTGGTACTTTGGAGAGGGGGACGATGAATATGTGATTGCAAAAACGGCTGATGAGGCCTTGAAAATGGCTCGTAAAAAGTCCAATAACAGTGAACTTGACTTGAAGGATATCCGGCAAGATGAAGATGTACTGGATACCTGGTTCTCGTCTTGGTTATGGCCCATAACCGTTTTTGATGGTTTTAAGGATCCCGATAATGAAGAGATTCAATACTACTATCCTACTCAGGATCTTGTTACGGCTCCGGAGATCATGTTCTTCTGGGTTGCCAGGATGATCATGGCGGGTTATACATTTAGAAATGAAAAGCCTTTCAGTAATGTCTATTACCACGGTATCGTACGGGATGAAAAGAGACGGAAAATGTCTAAATCACTGGGCAACTCTCCTGATCCGCTTGTATTGATAGAAAAATATGGTGCCGACGGCACGCGCGTTGGAATGCTTTTCTCCTCACCGGCAGGCAATGATCTCCTGTTTGATGAAAATTTATGTGAACAGGGTAGAAACTTCTCCACAAAAATCTGGAATGCCTTCAGGTTTCTGACAATGAATATGGAGGAGGGGCATTCATACAAACCACGCCATGAAGATCCGGTAAGTTTGGCTGATAAATGGATGGTTGGACGTATCCGGTCTACCATTCGTGGCATGAATGAAGATTTTGAACGGTATCGATTAAATGACGCTCTTAAAAAGATCTACTCTCTGATCTGGGACGATTTTTGTGATTGGTACATTGAGGTATCCAAGTCGGATGAGCCCGGGAGTAACATGCCGAAAGAGAATCTTGAGCGTGCACTCGGTTACTTTGAAACATTGATGAAGTTGCTCCATCCGTTTATGCCTTTTATTTCTGAAGAAATCTGGCAAAGACTTGATCAGCGATCTCCGGACCAGGCTCTTACAATCAGCCCATGGCCATCCTCTGATGAAGATTTATATGACGAATCAGTCGCTCTCTTTCAACATGTTCAGAGCCACATTTCAGCTATCAGAAACATCCAGTCAGAGATGAACCTTCCTCCGCGGAGTGCTCTCAAAATCATCCTCAAACCCGGGAAAAACCTTGATGCTGAAGATCTCTCAAAAGTTGATTGGGTGTATAGACGCCTACTACCGGTTGAGACTATTACTTTTGATAATCAGATAGATAAACCCAAAGCTTCCGCCTCCGCAATGGTGAATGGAACTGAAATATATATTCCATTGGCCGGACTCATAGACCTTGAAAAAGAAAAAGAGAAGCTGCAGAAGGAGATGGAGAATGTCAGTGGTTATCTGAACGGCCTCAAAAAGAAATTATCCAATGATAAGTTCGTCCAAAATGCCCCTCCTGATGTAGTGGAGAAAGAGAGACAGAAAATGGCCGAGGCAGAAGTGAAACTCGAAAAATTAAACGAACAGCTGGTGGATTTGGATCAGTCATTCGAGTAGATAAATCAGTCCTCTTACGGTATATTTATCATAGCACTCTGAACATATCAGGTTTTTCCCTACTCAGTCATCATCTGTGAATGGATACCGTATCAACAACAATTGATGTAATTTACAATACTACCAAAAAACCAAATCACTTTGGAGGAGGACTATGTTTTCATCTGTGAAAAAAATACTCATCCCAACAGACTTTTCTTATGCTTCCAAAAAAGCATTGTCACATGCGGCAGTATTAGCAGAAAAAACCGGAGCGAAAATTACCCTGCTCAATGTCATTGATCCACCTTTCAATTTTCCGACAAATGTTGAAGGTGTTATTGACTATTTGCAGGAGAATGCAGAGAGTCACCTTGAAGAGATGATTGAATTGGTTCAAAAAAAATACCCCGGGAAAAAGTTCACCATTAAAAGCCAGATAAGGATTGGTAAACCTGTTTCTCAGATTTTGGAAGCCATCAGTGATCTGAATATCGATTTGGTAGTTATTGGGAGTGGTGCAGATTCCCCTGCAAAGAAGGTGCTTTTTGGAAGTGTATCAACAGATGTCATACTAAGATCTAATAAACCTGTGCTCGCTGTACCTGAGAAGTCGAATGAAACAAACGTTGATTACAGTCAAATTCTCTTTACAACCAATTTCCGACAGACAGATTATAAAAATCTCAATTTGCTTGTAGATTTTGCAAAACTTTTTGATTCAACCATCGATATACTTCATATATCTAATGAAAAGGATTTAGATAGCGATATTAAATTCCGTGGGTTCAAACAGCTTGCGACTGATGAGCAAATTTATGACAAGCTCAGTTACAATTACAAAATTCATCAAGATGCATTTGAAGGTATTTCCGAATATATATCTGAGAACTCCATCTCGCTGATGGTTATGAACAGATATAAAAAATCAATCGTCGGGCTTTTGGTTGACAAAAACTACGCAAAAAAATTAAGTATCTACTCTGAAATTCCGCTGTTGGTTTTGATTGGCGAATAATCAAAATTGATATAAAACAGACCATCAGATGTTATTTAACGTTTACATAAAAATTATGTAAATTGGTTTCAATATCATCCAGACAACATACGCCAAACGTTAAACCAGAAGATGGAAAGAATTCTGATTCTTACCATGGCTCTACTCTGTAACGCACTGCTGTTACTGAATCCGGCCAATATATTCGCACAAACCGATCTGGAAAGAGTATCGGTAACTGAGAGAAGCGACGGAAATGGGCATGTAATCAGGTTTCACTTAACTCAAGAGGCAGACTCCTTCAGGGTAGCTCATCCTGAACCGGATTTAATTCAGCTGATGATCTATTCAGATCAGTTGAATCCTGATGAGTTCATTCGTCCTGCCGAATCTGAAGCGGTCAAAAATATTGAGTATCACAATAACCGAATGGGATTCGGTGTAGACATCATCCTCAACAGAGATCATTTTTACAAAAGTGTTGCTTACCCGGATCGAAACTCCAGCCATCTGTTGATTGCATTAGAGCGCTCTACTGAGGCGGAGGTTAAAAAACAAAATACCGGACAAAACTTTATCTACTGGTTCGACTATCAACAACATGAAACGACTTTTGAACTCTCATTTTCGGATGGAGATGATGCATTTATGCAGCTTCGAAATGGGCAGGGTGTTAATGTCATTGTATTGGATGCCGGCCATGGCGGCAGGGACCCGGGGGCTCTAAACAGGCAGCTTGGAATCAGAGAAAAAGATATTACTCTTGCTGTAGCACTTAAGGTAGGTGAGTACATCAACACATATATGCCGGAAGTGGAAGTGGTTTACACAAGAGATGATGATACATTTATTGATTTGAAAGACCGCGGACCGATAGCTTCAAGAGCAAATGGTGATCTTTTCGTATCCATTCATGCCAATTCTGTAAATAACAACACAACGGCACATGGAGCTGAAGTTTATATTCTGGGTATGGCCAGAACTGCATCAGCACTTGGTTCCATGAAACGTGAGAACAGCGCTGCGAATCTGGGTAGTGGCGGGCCTTTACAGTTAACAGAAGAAGAGCTGTTGATATACGAGCTTGCAAATGCTGGAAATATGGCCGTCAGTGAACGGTTGGCAAGTATGATTGAAGACCAATTCAGAACACGTGCTCAAAGAAGATCAAGGGGAGTAAAGCAGGCCGGGTTTCAGGTTTTATGGGATTTGCCAATGCCGGCTGTTTTGATAGAGCTTGGTTTTATTTCCAACCCTAATGAAGCACGTTATATGACAAGTGAATATGGCCAGTCTATATTGGCATCTGCTATATTCAGAGCAATCAGGGATTTTAAATTGGAGCATGACAGGAGTATCCGGACTACCTCAACAGCAAGCAATGAATGATTTGGAACCGTTAATAATTGGTGTTGGCGGTGGCAGCGGCTCAGGTAAAACGACTGTTGTAAATAAAATTGTTGAATCAATTGGCTCAACGGATATAGTACTGATTGAGCACGACTCATACTATAGAGATCTTAGGCATATACCCCTCGCTGAAAGACAAAAGCAAAACTTCGATCATCCATCCTCACTGGAAACGGAGTTATTAATCCGACATCTCGAAGCTCTAAAATCAGGATATCAGATCGAAATTCCAGTCTATGATTTTGTAGAACATACCCGATCCAATGAGACAATATCAGCTTCACCTAAAAAAATCATATTAGTAGATGGTATTTTGATTTTTAGCGAACCTAAACTGAGAAATAAAATGGATATCAAAATATTTGTTGATACGGATGATGATATTCGACTACTTCGGAGGCTTAAAAGAGACATCAATGACAGAGGACGTGATTTTGACGGTGTTTTGAATCAATATGAAAAGTATGTAAGGCCTATGCACCTGGAATTTGTAGAACCCAGCAAACGTTATGCAGATATTATCATACCAAGAGGTGGAGAAAACAAAGTAGCACTCGATATGGTTAACGCACTTATAAACCGAAAGCTACACGATCTTTAATCCAAAAATCGCAACGGATCTAAATTGATCATTTTACTTATGACTTCAGTTCAGGTTTGAACAAGTTCAAAAACTGTTTCATCCCATCAAAAAGTAAATATTCATCAGAAATGACACTCCATCGTCCACTAATCAGTGATACTATATATTCAGCATCTCCTCCCGTTACAATAATCGCAGCTGACTCATTCGTCAACTTTTGATAGCGATTTAAGAAATCGATTAGAATTGACTGAAAACTCCCATTCACACCCCATCTGATACAATCAATGGTAGATTTACCCGGAAATTGTTCCGGAATATTGTCATCAGGCAGTGGCAGCTCGGGTAAAGAACTTATCATAGCCTCTAAAACCACCCTTTTTCCGGGAATAATGGCACCACCCTTAAATATGTACCCTTGACTCATATAGTCAATAGTAATGGCACTTCCGGCATCTATGACAATTACATCTTTTTTGGCTTTACTGACAGCCCCAAGACAGCTTAAATATCGATCAAGTCCTAATGTGGTTATGGTATTATAGTCAAGAAGCTCTTTTGGTATCGATTTCTTCTCCAAAATCGTATAATGGAACCCTGAAATTTCCTTTTCAACGAGTTCTAACCTATCCTTTCTGACTGAGGTAAGGACTAAAAGTACATTTTCAGGATCTTTTGGGAGCTTAGAACGCAAATTTAAGCCCTCTTTTTTAACAGTAATCGTTTCTACATCCCATCTGTCCCCTGTCATAACAGCCAACTTAATCCGACTGTTACCGATATCCATATATATTCTCTTCATCATTATCCTTTTTACACGATCTTTCATACTTTCATTTGAACAATCAGGTATTTATGCCATATCCGTTGAATATAACAACTGAACTATCAAATAGTTTATCTCATTCAACGTTGAATATTATAAAACAGAGTAGTTATCTATGGATCTAAGAAATAAAATTGCAATAGTAACCGGTGCAAGCAGTGGACTCGGAGTTTCTTTCAGTAGTAAATTAATTGAAAAAGGAGTAAAGGTATATGGTTTAGCCAGGCGGCTTAGCAAACTTCAGGAGATCCAATCACACCTGGGGGATCAGTTTATTCCTGTTGAAATGGACATTACCCTTCATGAAAAGATTGATCAATGGGTCGACTCAACATTTAGTGAAGATCATCTTCCTCAAATCCTCATCAATAATGCCGGACTCGGTTACTTTGGAAACATCGAAGATCTCACTATCGAAGAGTGGAATCGGATGATCCAAACCAATTTAAATGGTGTCTTTTATATAACCCGCAAGACAGTACCTTTAATGAAACTGGATGAGGAAACCAGTCATATTTTGAATATCGCATCAGTGGCAGGATTAATAGGCAATCCTCAAATCTCAGGCTACAATGCAACGAAATTTGGCTTGCGCGGATTCAGTGAAGCTCTCTTCAAAGAACTTAGATATGACAAAATAAAAGTTACAACCCTTTTCCCTGGCTCAATTGCTACACATTTCTTTGATAATGCCGGAGGTGTAGATACACACTCCAACATGCTCCAGCCTGATGATGTCGCAAATACATTGATTCATCTCCTTGAAACTCCTGACAATTTCCTCATTAATGAAATTACAATGAGGCCTCTCAATCCAAAAAATCCGGATGAAATTTAGCAACATGAAATCTGTTCTCAGATATTTTATACTGCCTTTTTTGCTACTGATATTTAGCTCATGTAATCAGGATAATAGTGACAATTTATTAAGTGAAGCCACATATAAAGACATCTTCCTGGAACTTGCTATTGTAAACCATATAGATACATTGTTGTTAGCCAATATTACACGGGAAGAGTTAATAGATCAGATTTTTGATCACTATGAAATCACACCTGAAGAGTTCAGAAAAACTCACGACGAATTCGAAAAGGATATTGATCAGCAGCTTAAACGCATGGAGCAGATACTGGTAATGCTTCGGGAAGAACGTGAACGAATTGACGCAATAGAGCAGGAATATCATCGCCAACAGCGTGAACCGGCAGACAGTCTCCGTCAGCGTTTATTGAGTCGGTAACGAACACTTCCGGATTGATCCTCTACACGGCCGATCTGTTCTTCTCTGACCATATAATGAATGAGCCTTTTCAAATTTTTCCCTGCAATTCCAGTTTTTTTTGATATGGTATCAATGGTTACAGCCTCTCCGGTGAGGCACTCCTGCACCTTTGTTACATCCTCATTCGTGAAATGATCATAGCGCTGCTTTGATTGTATACAGTTATCGCATTTACCACAAACATCACCATCCATCTCTCCAAAATATCGTCTCAAAAAAAGCTCCCTGCAGTGCTTCGTAACCGCATATCGGTTCATATAATGAAGCTTTTGTATGAGCACATCCCTGTATCGATACGCTTTTTCATGATCAAATGTCAGTTTCCCCATACGAGGCGACTGCAGCCTGACCAGCAAATTACTCTCTCCCATTTCAAATATTAAGATCTGATCATGTTCTGAAAGAACTGTTAGGCCTTTCTTTAATTGAGTGGATTGTATATCTAATTTTTGCAGAATGTTTTTCTCCTTCTGATACTGAACCTGATGAAAAGAGGACGGGCCGTAAATTCTCATCAGTTTATCGACAAATTCAGCCTTTTCGCCTTTCATATTTTCAATCATCTGCAGCAGATAGTCCCTCGAGACAGTAAACTGAATCCCCAATTGAGGTTCGCTTAATTCATACATCTCCATGATATCCAGCCTTTGTAATAGCGTAAGAGATGCTTGAACTACGCCCGTTGATAAACCGGATCTCTTCACGATATTC
>SKZL01000377.1 GCA_007127395.1 Balneolaceae bacterium | reverse complement strand
GAGAAGGATCTCTTGGAATAGGGGGGCTCTGACTTTTAGTGTGATTCATAAAAAACTGGTGTGAGCCCAGTTTCTTGTCACCCTTAGGCCTCTTTACTCTTTCATATTTGGCCTCGGCATTCATAATCCACCTTTGCTGGTTATCATTGAGATAGACATTCAGCATGAATTGCAGATAAAATTTCAAATGTGGACTCTCAATGGGAGCCAGAACTTCAACTCTGGCATCCAGATTGCGATGCATCCAGTCGGCGGAGCCGATATAGTAGTGATGCTCACCGCGACTGTGAAAATAGTAGCACCGTGAGTGTTCCAAAAACCGGCCAATAATTGAATGGACCCGAATATTTTCACTCAGACCTTTTTTCTGAGGGATGAGACGGCATACACCCCGGACTATCAAGTCAATCTCAACCCCTGCTTCTGATGCTTCATAGAGTTTTTGAATAATCAACGGATCTTCAAGGCTATTCATTTTTCCGATGATTTTGGCCTGGTTGCCTGTTTGTGCCTCATCAATTTCAATGTCAATGAGTTTTATGATATTCGATCTAAGATGATTTGGTGCAACAAAAGCTTTTCGAAAAGTTTGATCGGGTGCATATCCCGTGAGAAGATTGAATACATCCGTAATATCAGACGCGAGTATTTCATTACAGGTAAATAGTCCCAAATCCTCATACAGTTGTGCAGTATCGGGATGATAGTTACCGGTTCCGATATGCACATAACTCCGCAGTCCATCTTCCTCCTCTCTGACAACAATTGTTAGCTTGGAGTGAATTTTTAAGCCGGCAATACCGTAAGAGACATGAACCCCTGCTTTTTCAAGCCGATTAGCCCATGATATATTTCTCTCTTCATCAAATCGAGCTTTCAGCTCAATCAAAATCGCAACCTGCTTATCATCCTCTGCAGCTTTAATTAATGAGTGCATCACCGGGGAGTCGCTGGATGTTCGGTAGAGGGTCTGTTTAATTGCCAGTACATTTGGGTCTTTGGATGCCTCTTCAACAAATCGTTGTGTGGATGTTTCAAAACTGTGATAGGGATGGTGAACCATAAAATCACCTTTTTTAATAACATCAAAAATACTTGGCGTCTCTTCATCCATCGGGTGATGAAAAACCGGGTGAAGGGTGGGAACCCATGAGGACTCTTTCAGGTGCTTAAATCCATCCAGCTTGAGCAATTGAGTAACATCCGCCAAACCGATAGGCCCTGTCATCTCAAAAACAAATTTCCGTTCAATATTGAGATGTTTCAATAGATACTGTTTCACGGATGGCGGTGTCTCTTTATCTATTTCCAAACGTACTACTTCAGCAAACCGCCGTTCCCTTAGCTCATCTTCAATCATCTCAAGCAGATCATCCGCTTCCTCTTCATTTCTTTCAATATCTGCATTTCGACTGACCCTGAACACATTGGCACTCAGCACCTCTACACCAGGGAAGAAGCGGTTGATTTTTTCAACAATCAGATCTTTCGTGGACAACAGGATAACTCGATTCTCTTTCTGTTCAAGCTCAATCCATCTGGGCCTGTTTGAGGGAATTTTGATCCGGGCAAATAAAATCTCGCCATTCTTTGGATTCTTGAGCCTGATTGCCAATGAACGGCTTTTGTTGGAAATAAAGGGGAAAGGGTGCGCTTCATCCACTGCAAGCGGTGTAATAATCGGATAAAGTTGTTTTTCGAAATAGTGATCAGCCACATCCTTTAAGTGATCCGGTAACTCATCGTATGGGGTGATAAGAATTCCCTCTTTTCTTAAAGCAGGTTCAAGCTCCTCCAGATAGCAGCTTCGATAACTGCGGATCATCTTTAAAACTTCTTTACGAATATCATGAAGTTGCTCATGAGGTGTTTTGCCATCAACAGAGAGATCAGTAACGCCAGCATGAATCTGCCTCTTAAGCCCACCCACCCGTTTCTGAAAAAACTCATCCAGGTTTGAACAAACAATACCGATAAATTTTATGCGCTCCAGTAACGGCAGGTTTTTATTATGTGCCTCAGAAAGTACCCGCCAGTTGAACTTCAGCCAGCTTAATTCATAATTATCAAAATAGTCAGATCCGAATATCTTTAAACTCGATGGACGCTTATCTTTTTCCATGCCCTTCTCTTTCAGGATCTGGTTTTTCAGAGGATTAGTTTCCTTTTTTTGATTTGATTTTTTCATTCGTTTCAATAAATCTCTGATTTGTGATTTTTCATGATCAAGCTTTTTTGACATAGCAGTTAATTCATTAAAAGAGTTCCGTATAAATAGGTGCTGATTCAACAAAAAAACCCGGTTCAACCTAAATCAACGAAAAAATAACGATTAAATAGCTATGATAAGAATCAGTACTACTATTTTGATGATCTCTATGTTAAATTCCCGTGAATGATAATTTACTCTCGTTTCAAAAATAACGAAACAGATGTACTGAAGATAACAACCGCTCTAATTAAACCAACCAATCCTTTTGAATAATCCACTGTTAGATCCGGATGAGAAAGAGCCTGCCATTGAAGAGTCTCTGAGGCCATCATCACTGAATGAATTCATTGGCCAGAAAAAAGTGATCAACAATCTCTCTATCTTCATTAAGGCCGCTAAAAAGCGCGGTGAAGCTCTGGACCATGTGATCATTTCAGGCCCGCCCGGACTTGGTAAAACAACGCTCGCCTACATTATCTCCAGAGAGATGGGGGTTCAGATTAAACCAACCACGGGTCCGGTTCTCGAAAAACCGGGGGATCTGGCAGGACTTTTGACCAACCTCGAAAAAGGCGATGTGCTCTTTATCGATGAAATTCACCGGCTGAACCCGGTCGTGGAGGAGTACCTCTACTCTGCAATGGAAGATTTTAAACTGGATATCGTGATCGATTCCGGCCCTAATGCGCGCAGTGTTCAGATCGACCTGAATCAATTCACCCTGGTGGGGGCAACTACACGTAAAGGCCTGCTCACAGCACCACTCAGGGCAAGATTTGGAATCGACATGAGACTCGACTATTACGACGCAGAACTTCTGCAAAGAATTGCTCTGCGAACCGGACAAATCCTGCAGTTTACAATTACAGAGACCGGCGCCTACGAAATAGCAAGGAGAAGCAGGGGTACTCCGCGAATCGTCAACAAACTGATCCGCAGAACCCGCGATTTTGCCCAGGTGGATGGACTGGATAGTATCGACGATAAAATTGCGGATAAAGCCCTGAACGCACTGGATGTGGATAAAAATGGGTTGGATGATATGGACGTCCGTATTCTCAAGGCCATCATCGAAAATTACAAGGGTGGGCCGGTTGGACTGGGGACACTCGCTGTAGCTGTGGGCGAAGATAAAGGTACGATCGAAGAGGTGTATGAACCGTTCCTGATCAAAGAAGGGTTCATGCAACGAACACCGAAAGGAAGAGTTGTCACCATAAAATCCTATCAATACCTGAAAATAGATCCGGGCAGCCAGAAAGGAGAATCAGACTCTCCCGGACTCTTTAACTCTTGAAAAGGAAATTCAATTAGTTCTGTATATGGGTTGAAAATTTCTTAAATTTTCAGGTTTGAAAAACGAAATTTTGTCTAAAAAATCTTATGAAAAATTTATTTACTTCAGAATCAGTATCAGAAGGGCACCCCGATAAAGTATCCGATCAGATCTCAGATGCTATTTTGGATGCCATGCTCAAAGATGATCCCGATTCAAGAGTAGCTGTAGAAACACTTGTGACCACCGGCCTTGCAATGGTATCCGGTGAGGTTAGAACAAAAGCTTATGTTGATATTCAGGAGACAGTGCGCCAGGTGATCAGAGAGATCGGCTACACCAAAGCAAGCTACCGTTTTGATGCGGATTCCTGCGGTGTAATCTCCGCCATTCATCAGCAAAGTGAAGACATTGCGATGGGTGTAGATGAAGGTGATAACAAAGCACAGGGTGCCGGTGACCAGGGAATGATGTTTGGCTACGCCTCCAGAGAGACGGAAGCTTACATGCCGATGACACTGCAATACTCACATGAACTCCTTAAAAAACTGGCTCACATCCGAAAAGAGACAGCCTTGATGCCATATCTGGGCCCGGATAGCAAAAGCCAGGTAACGGTTGAATATGATGAGGATAACAACCCATTTCGCGTGGATACGATCGTAATCTCAACTCAGCACGATGACGGCATTGATCAGGCTCAAATCAAACAGGATATCAAAAAACACCTGATCTCTTCTGTGATTCCGGCAGAACTGATGGACGCAGATACCATCCTCCATGTAAATCCGACCGGTAAATTTGTGATCGGCGGACCACATGGCGATACAGGCTTGACAGGGCGAAAAATTATTGTGGATACCTACGGCGGACGCGGGGCCCACGGTGGCGGTGCATTTTCAGGTAAAGATGCATCCAAAGTAGATCGTAGTGCGGCATACGCAACCCGGCATATTGCGAAAAATCTGGTTGCAGCAGAACTGGCCGATGAAGTTTTGGTTCAGGTAGCCTATGCTATCGGTGTTGCTGATCCGGTTTCGATCAATGTGAACAGCTATGGAACCGGTAAAGTATCCGACAAGAAACTGGCACAAGCGATCTCCAAAGTATTTGACCTGACCCCGGCCGGGATCGTCTCCAGACTCGACCTCAAAAAACCGGGCTTCAGAAAAACGGCTGCGTACGGTCACTTCGGGCGGGATGAGTTCACATGGGAAAAACTGGACTATGTAGACAAGCTTTCAAATGCAGTGAAATAAAGACTGTAGGTTTTTAAAAGAACTTCAAAAGCCCGCTCAGATTAATTTCGGGGCGGGCTTTTTT
>SKZL01000194.1 GCA_007127395.1 Balneolaceae bacterium | reverse complement strand
TTTTCATCACACTATCAGAGAGCTCAATAGTAATGAATTGCCTGATCATGATCTGTTAGTCAAAGTTCATTATTCATCACTCAATTATAAGGATATGTTGTCGGCATGCGGCAATAAATCTGTTACTTCAAAATACCCTTTTACACCCGGAATTGATGCTTCCGGCATTGTATTAAGAAGCAATAGCTCCCGATTTAAAGCGGGTGATAAAGTCATTGTAACAAGTTATGATCTGGGGATGAATACGCCGGGTGGATTTGGAGAGTATATTTCAGTTCCCTCTGAATGGGTACTTCATCTGCCTCAATCTTTATCGATGAAAGAGAGCATGATGATAGGAACATCCGGGTTAACCGCTGCCATTGGCTTGCAAAAGTTGATAAATCTTCAGCTAAAGCCTGAAGGCGGAAGGGTTATTGTTTCCGGTGCCACCGGTGCCGTTGGTTCCTTTGCAATATCCCTTTTTGCGCATCTGGGTTACAGTTGTGATGCGATAACGGGCAAAAGTGATCAGAACTCGTTCCTGAAAAATATTGGTGCTGATGGGATTGTTGACCGATTCACATTCTTCAATGAAGAGCTCAAGCCTTTAAATAAATCGAGATGGATTGGGGGAATTGATACCGTTGGCGGTACTATGTTGGATCGGATTCTCCGTCAAATATCTCATAATGGCGGAGTTGCCTGTTGTGGCAATGTTCTTGGAGGTTCCTTTGAAACATCTATCTATCCATTTATTCTGAGAGGAGTCAGTTTGATGGGTATCGACAGTGGCATAGCTTTAATGGAAGATCGGCTCAAAATCTGGAACCTTCTGTCAAATGAGTGGAAAATTCCTGTACTGAATGAATTATGCAGAACCATTGATCTGCAGAATCTCTCTGAGCAGATACAGATTATGAGAGAGGGAAAACAGATTGGTAAAGTTGTTATTCGCCTGCCAGGCTCATAGAGTTTATGGAATCTTTACCATAGATCGCTTTTTTGGCTTTTTTCAGTGCTTTTGCGAGATCCAATTTCCTCACAGGTTTGAACAGATACTCTACATGCCCAATTTCAGCAGCTTTAATTTTTTCAGCATCATCTGCACTGCCTGAGATAAAAATGGCCTCAAAGTCAGTATGTTCTCTTGCTTTTTGAATGGTTTCAATACCATTCAGAATACCATCCAACCGGATATCTGAAAGAACAACATCAGGCTTTAGTTCTTTAATCATCTCATAGGCAACTTCTCCTGATCTGGCTTCTCCAACAACTTCATATCCAAAGCCTGTAACCAACCTGTTAACAATCATTGAAAGGACAAGATTGTCTTCAACAATTAATACGGATAGTGATGATTTATTTTTGTCTTCCATTTGAGCCTCAACTTGTATCTATTTAAATATATTAAAATATTTTAATAATTGAAATACAGTGGTATTAATATATACTAATTATTTTCTTCTGCCTAATGATATTATCGGTTGTATCCATTCAATCTTTAATATTGGATGATTAAAGATTTAAAATATTTTAATAAAGTTGCGGACTAAGCTCTTTTTTAAGCTCTCTATCGATATCTAAACCTGAGCTCTCCGAATTATTTTATATCGCAAGGCGCGATTTCATGCTTGTGAAATCGTTTCCTTATTAATAGATGGGATAAAGATGGTAAGAATCAGTTTAAGCCGTTTAGCCATACTTTACCTGCAGCTTTTTTTACGAGGCAGAGTATGGCTAAACCATAAGGCTCATTTCTTTAGTAATTTAAAAATCAATTCGTTGCCAGATCCATTACAGTACCGGCCAACAGATTCATTTTACGGTGATTTGTGGAGAGTTCTGTCATCGCCTCTATTTCTGTTGCCAGTACAGCAAGCGATTCAGCTCTGGTTGAACCGTATTGCCCTTCGGTAACATCCAGCCTGTTTCGAAGATATGTAATACTCTCCATGTCCAGTTGTCTGTCGCGATCCAGTTGATCCACATAGGCTCTTGCCAATGCAAATGAGGGTGGCCACTGCATCATCGGTTGGCCCTGAGCGTTCAGATAGTCCATCTGAACCGTATTGGCAGCAGCAATTTCATTCTCAGTGAGGAAGTCGCTTGGTATCAGTTCAAAGATATCAAGACCTCTGGCAATCTCTGAATTGACAAGCATTCCGTTATACCAATAGATCGACCAGCTTCCGCCTGTCTCCATCCTTTCGTCACTGATCGGCCCGCGATCGTGATATGCAATCTCAACAGGGTTCGCCGGATCCGTGAAATCAAAAACCAAAATACCTCCCTGATACCAAGACTGTACCATTACATCCCTGCCTGGAATAGGAATAAGTGATCCGTTGTGAGCTACACAATTTTCGGTGCTTGTCTGCGGTGCATCCAGTTTGAAGTAGCTTTGGAAAACCAGTTCTCCATCCTCAATCGTATAGATAGCATTGGCACCCCACTCATACGGATCTGTCTCCCTGCATTTAGGTTGAGTACCACCACCCCATTCGTCTGTAAACATTACAACCGTACCATCATTGTTAAAAGTTGCAGAGTGCCAATAGGCAAAATTTGAATCGGCAACAGCATCAATACGAACCGGATTTATCGGATCTGAAATATCAAGAAGTAATCCGTACCCCTCGCAGGCACCTCCGGCAAGCCCCACTTCCGGATAGAGTGTAATATCGTGGCATTGGTTTGGCCCCATATCCAGTCCACGTCCCCTTGCGGCCATTCTCTCTTCAATCATTGTCGTGTAGATCTCCGATATATTTTCTCTTAAATGAGTAGAGTCTGCTGCCGTAGGTTCGCCGGTACCCCCTCGTTCGCGAACAATGTTATTCAGTAACTGCCTGACAAATGCGTTGTTTACAACTCTTGGCTGGCCTCCATATTCAGCAACAAATGCCCCTGCCTCCCGGGCTCGTTCCACAGCGGCCAGTTCTTCCGGAGCCAGCCCGTGTCGCGGTGGGGCCTCCAGGTCTTCAAAGATTCTGGGAGAGCTCACAATCGCTGCATCTTCCGGATTTGCCAAAGGGACCTGTATCACTTCGATTCTGAACAGTGCTGAATCTGGGTCATCTTCGGGCAGTGCAGATGAACATCCCGGAAGTTCATCCTCCGGCCTTACCGGCGCTGAACCGGATACATATACATACACATTCTCATCATCATTTGGATCAACTAAAACCGAATGGGTGTGTGAGCCTCTGCAGGTCTGAACATTGGCGATATAATCCGGATTCCGGATATCACTGATATCAAAGATTCGAATTCCTCTCAGCCGGTCAGGGCTAACTGCTGTCGGAACACCCTCAGTTCCGCAATCCAGTCTGCCACCCAACCCTTCGCCAGATACAAACAGCAAATTTTCATATACAGATACATCACTTTGTGAAGCCGGGCAGAGAAAATCAACAACTACTTCAGGATTTGACGGGTTGGTGATATCCCATACAACAAAGCCGTTATAACTTCCCTGGATGGCATAATTATCCTTAAAAGCGAGATCTGTATTCCATGAACCGATAAAATCTTCAGGCGATGGAGTAGCAGAGATCAGATCCAGATTCCAGATCGCCTCTTCGGCATCAAATAGCCCTGCTCTCAAACCCACACGCGGGTCCGGATATGGCCGTTCAGCTTCTGTAATTGGAATAAGAGTGGATTGAGGCACCTGTGAAGATGGCTCATTCTGATCTGTTACATCGGAAGATGCACAGCCTTGGAAAGCAAATCCTATACTTAATACTGCCATGATGATAACAGGGTAAGAATAGAGGTTTTTTAGATTTATTTTTGATTCGTTCATTCTTCGATTATTCGGGGTTTATATTTAAACTTTTTGAAAAAAGGGAAATGTGATACAGTGCCAAATTTAAAATTTACATGGCTGACTCTATCTCCTCAAGCATCAGTCTCATGCGGTTGATCTCCGTCACTTGCTCAGCATGAATATCTGATGCCAGGTCAAAAATTTCATTATCATTTGCGGCACCATCCGCACCAAAAAGCTGGTCGACCATATATACTGCACCAAGATGGTGTTCAATCATAAAGGCTAAAAACTTATAGTCAAATTCAGTCCCCCTGGCCTCTGCAAGCTCTTCCAGTTGCTCTTGTGTGAGCATACCGGGCATATCATGGTGGTGGTGATGTGCCATCATCATCTGAGGATCCTCATCGTCTGAATCCTCATGGGTCTGTCGATGGTGATGGTTATGATCCTCTTCATGTTCCATGTGATCAGCTTCTGCAGTGTGATGGTGTTCATCCCTGTGATGATCCGCTTCAATAGGTTCCGGCTCTTTCATCCTGATCATAAGCATAAGACCGTCAATATGGACTTCCGGAACCGCCTGACCTCGGTCACGAAGCCATTTCTGCATCGTTGCAATTTCATCTCCTTGTGCATTGTGTATGCGGGCGGCTAATGTCTGTACGGCTCTGCTTGCATCATTTTCAGGTGCCAGCCTCGACATAATAAGTGCCTGTGCATGATGTGCAATCATATCGGTCATAAAGTCCACATCTGCTTGTGTAAAAGAGCTTCTGGAAGCTTCCAATCTGGACCAATAGATCGCTTCAAGTTCTGAAAGGTCTGCCGAGGATGGTGCCGGATGGTGCCGGTGGTGCTGATCCCCACTCTCTTCCTCATTCATCGTCTGTGAGTGTTCAGTTGAGGTGCAGGATGTAGTTGCAAGAGCTGCAACCAAAAACAATAAAATGCTATAGGTTATAAAATGAATCGTTCCGGGATATCTTAACACTGAAAAAAAGTAGGTCTAAGTTAAAAATTGCCCCACATTCTAATCAAATAATGAAAATATTCAAAACGG
>SKZL01000094.1 GCA_007127395.1 Balneolaceae bacterium | reverse complement strand
TGGCTCGATGCAGTTGCATTCATCTGGAAAAAATTGGGAACCCCTAGTATCCACCTCAAAGAGACACATGAGATTGTAAAACTGTTCAGAACCATGGTCGATTGTTATGCACCGCATGCTACGATCATTACTGAAACGAATGTTCCTCATAAAGAGAATATCAGCTATTTTGGTGAGGGAGATGAAACACACATGGTCTATCAGTTCAGCCTGCCGCCACTGTTACTGCACGCCATACTGACCGAAAACTCCTTTTATCTGACTGAGTGGGCTAAATCATTACAACCACTGCCGGATGGATGTACCTATTTTAATTTCACATCATCTCATGATGGCATCGGTGTGCGTCCGCTGGAGGGGCTTGTACCTGCAGATGAGTTTAATAGCCTGGTAGAAGGTATTCGGGAAAAGGGAGGATTTGTATCTCAGAAACAAAATCCGGACGGCACACTTAGTCCGTATGAACTGAATATTACATATTATGATGCTTTCAAAGGTTTGAATGGTTCAAGATCGCAGCAGATACGGCGATTCATCTGTTCGCAATTGATCTGTATGAGCCTGAAAGGGGTACCGGGCCTCTATTTTCACAATCTGACGGCAACTCAAAACAATCTGGAGGGTGTCTCATTAACAGGAAAATACCGAACAATAAATCGGAAAAAGTGGTTTTATGAAGACCTTCTTACAAAAATAAATGATCCGGTGGATGATACAGGAGTTGTATTTGACCTGATGAAGAGCATTATTTCGTGTCGCAAGAAAATCAGGGCATTCCATCCATTCGGGTATCAGGTGGTGTATGACGGGGATAAAGATCTGTTCTGCCTGCTTCGCAAGGACCCGCACGGACGAGACAGGGTATTGGTGATGGCCAATCTGACATCAAAAGTTAAGATTGTTGATACCAGCCAATTCTCCCTGCCAATTGAGATCAAAAAACAGTATAAAGATCTTCTATCCGGCAGAAACTGGCTGAAAGAGGGGAAGGGTAAACTGGAACCCTATCAGGTTGTCTGGGTACGGATCTGATCAGATCACATCTTTCAATTGTGAAAGCTCTGTTATGACCAGATCCGGTTTCAGATTTTTGCAGCGAGGATCGTCGGCACGCCATTTGAGTGAACGGCTGTCACCGGCAAACAAGGCAGTTTTCATTCCTACGGTATCTGCAGGCCATACATCTTTCAGCATGTCATTTCCAATGTAGAGAACATTTTTGGCTTTCAGGCCGGGCCGGAATGTGTTCAGCTTTTTGAGGTAATTTTTGTAGAAAGTGAGTCCGGGTTTTTTCATCTTCTCCTCAAAAGACCAGTGAAGAAGCCCGGCATCAAATCCCAGGTCAGAGAGTGAACTGCCAGTAAGTGCCTCCAGGACAATAGGTGTGTAAAACTGTGAATTGGAGATAATTCCCTGAGGAAATCGAAGCTCTTTAAAATGCTGAAGTGTCTGTTTAACACCCGGCATCGGCCAAACCGGATTGATCCTGGATTCAAATTCTACAGAGATGCGTTCAAAAAGAGACGGATCATGACTGAAGTCAACAAGCCCTTCTGTTTTCATATGTTGCAACACTTCTGACCAAACTTCACGAATATCGGGTTCAGGATATTCGATTCCGTCCAGTTTGAGTTTCTCGATAAAGTGTTTGACAACCTTGTTGTAGGTGTCAAATCCTTTTGCAGCCGCTTCTTTGGATTTTATCTCGATATCAGCCCCATTAAGGATATCGAGAAAAAGAGTAGTATCCAGATTGCCGTCGTCTACACCGATATCCCCGACACCCGATATGAAGAGGGTGCCGTAAAAGTCATAGGCGATTACCTTTATATCATGAAGTTTAATAAGGTGCGGTTCTGCAGCAGTTGGTTGCTCTTCAAGGGGCTTGGATAACTTTATGAATCTTTGATGCAGCTCTGTTTGTTGCATGATCCGACCGGCCTATTCTTTGTGATATTTCTTACGATAGGCCTCAATCTCCATCATGGGCGGACGTTCATCCTCAATAATTTCGATCAATTTTTGTTCGTACTGGTCGCGTTTGGCCTGAAACTGTCTGAGTATTGTAGTGTGTTCAGCTTTATCCATGATACCAAGAGATTTGGCCCGTTTGATAAATGTTTGAAGTATACCAAACGCCATTTTTCCCAGATCCTGGGTGTCTTTATTTTCATGGATCCGTTTATCCAGATCGGTTTGAGCGAAAGCTTCCAATCCGAATTTACTGTATACATCGATCAGGTGAGACGTTTCTACGCCGTATCCGATCGGGAAAGCGATCTGCTCAAGTACTTCCCTGCGAACTGCGTACTCGCCGGAGAGAGGTTGAATCATGGCTGTCAGATCCGGAAAAAAAAGAGAGAAAAGCGGGCGTACCAAAATCTCGGTGACCCTGCCACCGCCTGATGGCCTGACATTACCGGAGAGGGCCAGTGGCCTGTCATAGAATCCTTTTACGTACTTAACTTCATCACGATAGATAAGTGGCGCAACCAGCCCATATACAAACCGGGGATGAATGTTACTGATATCCGCATCCACATAGACGATCACATCGCCCTCAAGCTGATAGATCGCTTTCCAGAGATTCTCGCCCTTGCCTCTTTTTGGCCCCAGGTCGGGGAGGATATCAGATGCAAGATAGGTGTCAGCACCGAAATTTTTAGCTACCTCAAGGGTACGATCGGTTGATCCGGAGTCGATCACAGCGATTTCATCAATCAAGGGGTAGCGTTCCATCAATTCAGATCTGAAAATGATGATCTCCTTTCCTACAGTTTTCTCTTCATTCAGAGTGGGAAGGCAGAGTGAGATTTTCAGGTTTTTTTTCTCCTTGACCTCGACCAGTTTTTTCAGATCCCAAAATTTTGAATGGTGATATGTGTTATTTTTGATCCAAGATTGAAGATTACTCACAGTATCCTCCGTCAGCCGATATTAAAGTTCCGATTATCTGTGCCAATCCCTTGTAAATTGGCTCAATTTGAATAGTTTCATTGGTTTTGAATGTCCGTTCTCCTACAGTAATGCCAAGAGTAAGTGCGGGAATATTCTTCTCGATCAATGCAGAAAGCTCAGATACACTGGGTGAAAGCCGGGGTTCCAATCCGAGATTATCCATCATCTTGCGAGCGCACTTTGTGAGTGGTGCCGCATAAGGAATCCCTCCCGGCGATCTTCTGGAGAGTACATTCAGTTCTACATGATCGCCGGTTTTGGATGAGACTTCCATCACAATATCCTGAATAGTCTCACCTGCCCGTTCTACAACCTCCTGTGACTCTGACCTTACCTCAAAACCAAGTGTTGCATCCCTTGCAATGGTGTTAAATGAGGTTCCTCCGGAGATAGACCCCATCACAATACTGGTGCGGGGCCTGCGAGGCAGTTTCATATCATTAATCTTGTTGATCACCTCATTCAATGTTAGTATGGCACTTGCATCGCCAAATCTGGACCAGTCGTAGCTTTCAGGCACACTACACGTGATCTCACCACGCAGCATGCCAATGGATGAGTAACTAAGACGTCCCAGTTGAATTCCTTCAAGGCAGATGGCACTGCTGAAATCCAGGGTTGAATTGTCCAGAAAGAAATGTATCCCTTCCAGATTTCCCTTGCCAAGGCTTTTAACGTTTGCCAGCAATACCAGGTCATTTTTTAATTCAATTCCCAGATCCTCAAAAATGTAGGGCAGTGTGACCATAGCGGCCAGCCCCATCGCATTGTCTGCGACTCCGGGCCCTGTGATGGTATCACTGGATACCTGCATGGTGTGGTCAGTGTTTGCCGAAAAGATGGTGTCAGCGTGTGCACTCAATAAAATGGCTTTTCGTTCACTTTTTGGAGCGCTTCCTGACAAAAGGCCGACACCGTTGCCGCCTTCATCAATCATCGATTCAGTGAGACCGGCTTCTGCAAATCGGTTCAGTATAAATTCGATGCGTCGCTCTTCATTAAATGTAGGTGCAGGAATCTCACCGACCATTACCAGATTGGCAAGCAGTACTTCCCTGTACTTTTTAAGTTTTTCAACCAAATCGGGTAATGATTTGTTGAGAGATGATAAATCTTTCATGATTATTCAGTCAGTTTTTAATTCTTACTTAAAGATGAGAAAAATTACCGTACTATTCATGTTAAATTACCGTGATTATGAACGATATCTATAGATAGTTAGCCATAAGAGGCAATATGTCAAGAAAACCGAGAGCGAATATGAGAGCCGCAAGGGCGGCTTAGACAAGCATGCCTTCGCGGAAAAATTCAGTAACAGTGCTTTTTTTAATCGGAGTGGCGATTAAAGTAGCGGATGTGGAGTCAGTTATTTCGACCTCAACATAATCACCTTTTTGATACTCTTTCCGGTCGAAAACAACCATTTTATTGGTATCGGTTCTACCTGAGAGTTGATCTTCAGATCGCTTGCTGGTTCCTTCGGCCAAAACCAGATGTCTCTGTCCGATCTCTTTTTTATTATTCTTCTCCTGGATAGACATCTGCTGCTGAATAATCTCAGTGAGCCGGCGTTTTTTGATCTCTTCAGGAACATTGTCTTTATATTTTCGGTGTGCCAGTGTTCGCTCTCTCTCTGAATAGGCGAACATATAAGCGAGGTCAAACTGAACCATCTCCATCAGGGTCATCGTATCGCGGTGCTCTTCATCCGTTTCATCACAGAAACCGGTGATGATATCCGTTGAAAGTGATACACCCGGAATAATCTCTTTCATCTGTCGAATAAGAGTCAGATACTCTTCACGCGTATAGGGCCTCCGCATTCGTTCAAGCATGGAGCTGCTTCCCGACTGTGCCGGGATATGAATG
>SKZL01000043.1 GCA_007127395.1 Balneolaceae bacterium | reverse complement strand
TATCTATGCCAATCAGTTGTTTATTGACTTGTTGAACTTAGACTCTGAGAATGAGTATTTAGGGAAACGGCCGGGAGAAGTTTTAAAATGTATACATGCAGCAGAGAGAAGCGGTGGCTGCGGGACGACAGAATTTTGCAAAACCTGCGGAGCCGTAAATGCAATTCTGGGTGCGCAACAAGGGACAAAAACAGTGAAAGAGTGCAGAATCACGGTTGAAAACAATGAAGCGCTCGATTTGCAGGTAACCGCTACTCCTTTCAGGCTTGGAAGTGAACCCTTTACCATTTTTGTCGTCAATGATGTGAGCAGTGAAAAAAGGAGAGCCGTCCTTGAACGGTTATTTTTTCATGATGTCATGAACAGTGCAGGGGGTATTTGGGGTTTATCGGGGCTGATGAATGATAATGAAGATCTGGAGGAACTCCATGGCTTTGCGCAGCTGATCAATCAGTCTGCCGATACCCTTCTGGGTGAAATCCGCCAGCAGCGGCAGCTGAGTGCTGCTGAAAGGGGCGATTTAGAACTGAACATCGAAGAAATTGAATCGGCAGCGACGTTAAGGCAGGTAGCTGAGCTGTATGCCAATCATGAAATTACAGGGGATAAAAAAATCGTTATCAACCAGAACGGAACGTCCTTTGGTATAAAAACCGATCCAGTTCTATTACGCCGGATTCTTGGCAACATGACCAAAAATGCACTGGAAGCCTCTGCCTCAAAAGGGGTTGTAACCCTCTCTGCTTTTCAAAAAGGGGGGGAAAGTATTTTTTCGGTCCATAACAGCAGTTACATGGAACGGGAGGTGCAGCTACAGGTCTTCAACCGCTCCTTCTCCACCAAAGGAAAAGGGAGGGGAATAGGGACGTACAGTATCAAACTCTTTGGTGAAAAGTACCTGAAGGGAAAGGTTTATTTTGAAAGCACCCTGGAAGCGGGGACAACGTTTTTCCTGGAATTAAATGATGAAATCAACGGATGAACCGATCCGTGACTGAGGCAAAGTGAAGCGATGGCCGCCAACACCATTTGCAGTGTCTGCTCGATCTCCAAGCTTTTTACCTCGGTTGCCATCATGAATTTATATGAAGAGGGAAAGCTGCGGCCGGATGATGAAGTTAAGCTGGTTTATCTGCCCCAATTGAATCGGTTTGTCCGACAAGGGGCGGGAGAATACGGAACCTGCGCACAGATCGGGAAATCGTTCACCTTAAAAGTTGTTCAGCCAGTTCAGAAGCAGTGAGGTCCACTCTTCAACGGTTCCCCGGCCGGTGCCGAAAGCGAATCCGTGTCCGCCCGTTGGATAGACGTGCAGCGATGCGGGCACGCCGTGACGGGTGAGCGCTTCAAAATAGAGCAGGCTGTTCTGAACCGGAACACCGGTATCATCCTGGCTGTGAACCAAAAAGGCAGGCGGTGTATCAGAGTTAACATGCAGTTCAGCAGAAAAACGGTCGATCAGTTCCTCTGACGGCTCTTCTCCGAGAAGGTTTCTGCGTGAACCCGAATGGGCCGATACATCCCTCAACGAGATTACCGGGTAAACCAGGATGGAGAAATCGGGCCGAGCCGAAATCGAGTCGATAGCTTTGGCTGCCGGTTCAGTCTGATTATTACCCGAAACGGTCTTTTTAACATCCGGATCGGACTGTACATCCCCAGAAACGGTCTTCTTAATATCTGGATCAGATTTTAAATCACCCGGAGCGGACTTTTTAGAATCTAAATCAGACTGTTCAACATCCCGAACGGCTCGAACATCATATTGAGTGCTGAGTGTAGCAGCCAGGTGTCCGCCGGCAGAAAAACCCATGATTCCGACCTGACCCGGATCAATTCCCCATTCCTTCGCATGATGACGCACCAGCCGAACCGCACGCTGTGCATCGGCTAATGGCACCTCTTTGGGGTTTGTGAGCGATTCCGATAACGGCAACCGATACTTCACAACGATCCCTGCAATCCCGTTTTCCTGAAGCCATTGTGCAAATTCGGTTCCTTCCCACTCGTATGCCAGGATGGTATAGCCGCCGCCCGGTAAAAGGAGTACAGCTTTGCCGGTGGCGATCTCTTCATCCGGCAGGTAGACCTCCAGGGTGGGAGTCTGCACATTGCTGATCCGTAAAATTCCATTACGTTCGTGCTGCTCTTCAAGGTCCATATCTATTTGAAACGGTGGTGTGCCGTCCCAGAGAGGGAGTGTCAGGGGTTGTGAAAGGGCCGGGATTGACAGCAGTAACGGGATCAGGATAAAAAGGGAGGTGGTTTTGACCATATGCTTAATATTTTGTCAAGAATCTTTTCCTGTTCTTTCTCTGGTATCTCTGTTATTGATTCATTGATTTCAGGATCAGCCTCTTTTTTACTAAAAACTCCGAATACCGAACTTCGATTTTCTTCCGGTGCAACTGTAGCGTCCTGGTCGTCTGTTTCTGCGGATTTTGACCAAGTAAACCTTTTTTTGGTAGCACTAAACAGGGCATTTAACACATCTTTTCCATTATCCTTTACAATAATTCTCAATGAATTGATGGCTTTGATTGTTGCAGATCTTCTGATCAATTTTCTATCCGGATTCGTTATGCTATTCGAATATCCAATCGTTACTTCTCCCATTCGTAAGGCTAAAAAAGCATTAATTGAACCTTCCATCACACATTTAAACCCAAATTCAGTGATTTGACTTAATCCCGGTACAGCGCTCAAAGCAGTTGATCCAAGTAATTCTGCAATCACAGGTTCCATCTGTTCAGACATATCAATTTCCTGAATACTCCCTGCGATTAAGGTGGTTCCTGCAACATTTGCGTACAGATTTATCAGATCAGTAACAGCAGGTCGCTGATTATAAATATGAGCCACCTTCCAAACCATCTTTATCAGAAGAGTTAAAACGACAAAACTATCCAACTTACCCGATTGTGAAATAGCTGTACTGATAAATACAATCGCTGATATTCGATTAACCTCTTTCCGGGCTTCTTTATCAAGAATAATTAATGCATCGCCTAAATTGTTCACATCAACAACCATTTTGGAAGCTTTTATGTGCTTGTTCTTATTCAGATTTCGACATAATTTTTTCTTATAGAGAGTGATGCTCTCTTCATCATCGGATGTTGGGTACTCCAGTCTGGAAGGAAGGCGAACGATGTAATATAGGGGGGCCGCCAACATGGTAATTAACAAGGCGGTAATACTAAAAAATGCTATTTGAGCCGCAAATTCACTATACCGGGAGATAATATCAATTAACCCAAATAGCTGGTTGATCAATGTGATCAAGAATAAGATGATAACAAAGGTGGAGATCGAGGCTATTATGTATTTCAGCTTTTTTGACATGTCTTTGAGAGATAAAATGAGTCAAATATCAAACATCTAATTGCGAAACAGTACAATTGTTCGCTGCCATCTCTCGCATTATATCCCGATTCATCTAATTTGGCAACAAATCAAAGACTATTTTGACATTTTGTGACTTTTAGGTACTGAATCCTAAAATTTGAAATAGACAAAAATCCGGCCAAAGTTTTTACTGTCCTTATCAATCCGGTGGTATTTTTGCTTGATCTGTTTTTGGTCCAGAAATCTCAACACTTTTTTCTTCAGCTGTCCGGATCCCTTTCCGGGAATAATCTCAACGGTCTTGATCTTTTTTTCGATAGCTTCATCGATAATTCTTTCTAGATCACGGTCAATCAGATGACCCTTATTGTAGATATCGTGAAGATCGAGTTTGAGCTTGGCCATGATGAGAAAGTTGTTTATTGCTCTATTTGTAAGCTAAAAAAAGCTTTCGTGTAGTAATGAATAAAAGTATAAAGATTGAATAGGTAATAAAAAAAGGAATGATGTGATCAATCCATCCCGCTGCAAGCATCACAGAGATGATTAAAAGTTGAAACCCCAGACCATAGATTGAAACCAGTGTCATAAACCAGTTTGGAAATTGTTTGGCATCCGGTGCGTTATGATCCAGTTTGTAGATAATTTTGTCATACACTGAATAAAATATGGTGTACAACGCAAATAATATGTTCACGGTTCTTTGACTCTCTCGCTTGAATGCAATCGGTGTTTTGGTTTCAAAAATTTTGCTGGTTTTATCACCGTCTGCCGAGTGGTGCCTCAAAATCACGTAATAATAGTTGTACAATGTACCCTGAAGTTGCAGGCACGCAAAAGCGAGTAGGGTCATCCAGATAGAATATTCTGTAATATGCCAAATTGTTAATAGAATGAGCAGATTCAGAATGATATCAAAAACAGAATCCAGATATCTGCCGGTGTAGGAGGGTATCTGTTTCACCCGGGCAAGTTCGCCATCAGCTGCGTCTAGAATGGATTTCAGGATCAGTAGTATTCCAGCCAATATATAATAGCCCTGAAGCATACTGGCAATTGCGGCAAGTCCGCAAACTCCAAAAAGCAATGTAACATGTACAGGAGTAGCAGATGTATTCTTCAGTTTATTGGCAATGACCACGGCAAGAGGCCTTCCATAGTCTGAAACATCAATAAATTTATCTTTGGCTGAAAGTTTCGACATGTATGAATCTTTGGAGCGGAGTAGCTCGATGAATAAATAACGGTGTGGTTTTATTTACCGGTTAAACTGTCGAAAAATCAATAAAGTTCATTGTGTACCTATTTTCCCTAGCACAGCCGCCAGCTTTTCCATTGTGGCGGCAGTTACCGGTGTTTCACCGTTTTCGATGCGGCGCACCTGTCGGGCGGATAGGCCGGGAATGTCGCATTGGCGCAGACCGGCTTCATTTCGGAGTTGTTTCAGGGTATCACCAAATTTCCGGTTGTACTTCAGCCGTTT
>SKZL01000382.1 GCA_007127395.1 Balneolaceae bacterium | reverse complement strand
TGTCAAGGTTTTTCTTGCCACTTAAATAGTGAACAGGATGACGTCCGTATCCATAGAGTCCGCCAAGCCGCAGGATTGTAAAATCGTTTCCCTCAGACTGAATCATTGATTCTGATTTCAGGAGTTCTTTTCCGGCGGGTTTTGATGTGGTATCCGGATTGGCATCATCTTCGGTAGTAACGCCACCAAATTCACCGTAAACAGAAGTGGAGCTGGCAAAAATGATCCAAGATACCTCTGTTTCTACCGATTTATCCTTAATCATTCGGATTATTGAAGGATAATCCCAGTCACTTTTACTATCTCCTCTCAAACGGGGGGGGATATTGAGAAAAAGAATATCGGTCTCCCAAAAAGGTTTGATCTCAGGCTTATTCAGGTCTTCCGGTAAACGGATCAGGAAACCTTCAATTCCGTTTTGGCAGAGCAGTTTAACTTTTTCTTCAGTAGTTGTGGAGCCCTTTATTTGATACCCTAAAGAGTGCAATCTCTGTGCGAGAGGAAAACCGAGCCATCCACAGCCCAATACAGATATTCTCATTGATAAATCTCAGAACTTAATTGTCCGATTAAAAAAAGCCTCATACCCGTAAACAGGGTATGAGGCAGCCACCAAATATAATCAGAATGCGTTACAAAGTCACCTTTACACCGCCCATGAATGTTCTTGGCAGTCCCGGCCGCAATCCGTGCGGCCTGTCAGATACGATGTAGGTATGGTCAAATAGATTCCGAAGGTTAACAAACAAGTTGAAATTGTCTGTTAACATATAATCACTGCTCAAATCAATCAGAAAATATGAGTCGGTGCCGGATTCGGGGTCAATGGTTCCGGATCCTGCTGTAGTTCGCATGGAAGCCACAGAATTAGCACTCACATTCAAATCAAGCTTACTGAATTTCAGCCCAATGTTGGCGTTCATCTGGTGTTCAGGAATAAACGGTAGTTTATCTCCTTTTTCAACATTTCCCCATGGGCCAAAATTACTATCAAAGCTGTTTTGGAAAGTGGCGTCTGTAAATGTATAATTTATAGAAACCGGAATACCAAAAGAGGCTTTAAAAAGTTGATTTAGATTGGCTGAAACAGAAGTTTCGATTCCAAAAACCACCACTTCACCGGCATTAAACTGTGCAGTTGTTCCGCTGCCGCCGCCTGCAGCAAGATCTGATCCCAACAGGTTCGTATAGTTATTATAGAAACCGATGACTTCCGCTTTAAAGTGATCTGTTGCATAGCGTGAGCCAAATTCATAATTCACACTTCTTTCAGAACGGGTATCGGGTGATGAACCCGGGCTTGGTGGTGAGAAACCTTTATGAACGCCGCTGATAAGGGCAAGGTTATCATTGACGCTGTAAATAATTCCGATTCCGGGAATGAATTCATTAATTGTGTATTCATTAACGGAACTATTTGTACCGGTTCTGTTCAGGTCACTGCCACCATAATTTTGATCTTTAAAATCAATAGATTCATAACGAAAACCAGGTGTGAAGATGAAATTACGGAATGAAATCTCATCCTGCAGGTAGAGAGACAATGCAGTGGCTGATCCAACCCGGTTCGCTTGCGAGCCGGGAACACCCGGTGTTGTCAGTATCATTACACCATTTTCCATTCGGAAACTATCCTCAAGCTGAAAACGGTCCTCTTCATCATAGTGGTATCTTACACCGAGAGTAATATTGTTATTTATATTACCGGTAGAAAATCTATATGTAAGTTTTGATTCAATCCCCTGTGAATAATATTCCCGATTGTTAGCTCTGATTTTGAGTGCATCATCAGCACTGGTGGTGCCACGGAGAATGTCCATGGCATCGGGATTATTTTGCGGATTTCTAACGACACCTGCAGGCCCTGTACCGTTTACAGTTTGTAATTTATACCAGTTTCGTTTAAAGTTATTTCGATAGAGAGTAGTGGTAAGGTCCAGATCTTGAGAAACCTGGGCGAAGTGTCTGGCCGTAAACTGGAGATGTTCAGTAGTAATTTGATCCAGTTGAGAAGCTGCATATCTGCGGAAGGGATTAGCATTAAAATCGTCTCGAGTCAGGCCAAGATAGGTCTCGTCAGAAACTTCATCGTGATATCCGGCTTTTAATTCAAATCTTTGGTAGACTTTTACATCGGGATTGGTGCGCACCATAAATTTCCCCATAAAGTCCCGAATATTGAAACCTGTGCTTCCACCGCCGTCCAGCTCTTTGAACCCGTCTGTGGCTAAATTCAATCCTTCAAACAGATAGCCATAATTCTTTTTGCTATCCCCAAAGTTTGCATACAGTTTATTTGCGTTTCTCTCTCCAATAGCAATTTCTGCATTACCATTCAATTGAGATGGGATCGGAGTAGAGATCAGGTTTATAGCGCCTCCTGTCGTATTTGGGCCGTATTTGATTTGAGCCGATCCTTTTCTGACTTCCACAGCGCTCATTCTGCTGACTGTAGGAAAATAATAAGCTGCGGGAGCAGAATAGGGTGCAGGGGCAATAAGTACACCATCTTCCATAATGTTCACTTTGGTACTTCTTTCAACACCCGCTCCACGTATTCCAATATTTGGACGTAAACCGTATCCATCCTCTTCCTGGATATTAATACCGCTGATGTTTCTCAATATGCGGTTGATATCATCATATCTCTGCTGCTGAAGTGTTTCAGAGCCGATATAGCTGGCCGCACCGGGAATTCGGGTCTGCCAAACAGGGGCACCAACAACTGTGATTCTTTCAAGGTATATTTTGTTAAAAATGTCAGTAGTATCACTTTTTACACTTTCTGTGTTTTGAGCAGACAAGTTAGCTGCAGAAAAAAGAGATAAAATGAGAATTAAACTTGTGATTTGTTTGTAAAGAGTATTCATTCTGTATGATTGATAATGTTACAGGACGCTTATTTAGATTAATTCTAATTTAAGACTTCGAACAACTCTGTTCAATATCTATTTAGATTAAATCTATATAAACAATAGAGGATATTTATGTCTTTATTTTGAAATTTATGAGTAAAAATAACAATGATATAGCGATTGTCGGTTCAGGAATAACAGGCCTTTCAGCCGGATTTCGATTGAAAAAATGTGGGTATAAAGTCACTGTTTTTGAGAAAAACAGTATGCCGGGAGGGGCGGTCAGATCGGTTCAACAGGGGGATTATCTGACTGAATATGGCCCAAATACAATCCTGCTGAAAGACCGCGTAATTGCTGATTTATTTGATGAGCTGGGTCTAACTGCGAAAATAAAAGAGGCCAATCCAGAAGCATCCAAAAGATATATTGTAAAAAATGGCAAGTTGACTGCATTGCCGGGGTCGATGATGGGTGCGATTAAAACCCCTCTTTTCTCTTTGTCGGGAAAATTACGTGTATTGATTGAACCGTTTATCACACGAAGTAGTGATCCGGATCAGACCGTTGCGGATTTTGTAGAGCGCAGGTTAGGGAGGGAGGTCCTTGATTACGCAATCAACCCATTTGTGGCAGGAATATTTGCGAATAGCCCCGATTCACTAAGCTTGCGCCATGCGTTTCCGGTAATGCATGATATGGAAGAGGAGTATGGTTCACTTATTGCAGGTGCACTGCTTGGTGCCCAGAAGAGGCGAAGTGAGGGTCGCATAGAGCGAAAGTTAATCTCCTTTGATGAAGGTCTTCAATGCGTGCCGGAGAGATTGGCGTCTGAACTGGAGATTCGCCATAATTCCAGGGTAACATCTATAGAGAGAAGAGGAGATGGGTGGTATGTTGAGTGTTCAGGAAAAGATTCAGGGCCATATGGTCAGCTGATTATGAATGTACCGCTTTACCTGATGAGTGAAATCCGGTTGCCATTTCAGAGACAGATAGAGGCGATAAACAGTGAGGTATACTACCCGCCTCTCAGTGTTATCCATATTGCTGTCAAGAAAGATATGGTTGAGCATGATCTGGATGGATTTGGTTTTTTAGTCCCTGAAAAAGAGAACAGAAACATTCTTGGTGCACTGTTTTCATCGACACTCTTTGAAGGACGGGTTCCATTAGATCAACATCTGCTGACCGTTTTTGTTGGTGGAGGAAGGCAGCCGGAGCTTGCGGAATTGAAATCTGAACAGTTATTTGATCTGGTTTTACTTGAATTAAAGGAGTTGATCGGTTTAAAAGGAGTACCCACATTTAAAGATCATGTATTCTGGCCGAAATCTATTCCTGCTTACCATGTGGGATATGACGATATTGAGCAGCAAATTTTAGAGATAGAGCAGAGTTCCAAAGGGCTTCATATTGCCGGAAATTTCAGATATGGAATCTCAGTTCCTGACTGCATCAGAAATGGGTTGAATTATGCAGAGTTGATTATGACTGAATCACAGTAGAGGGTTCCGTTATGTGAACGCGATTATTTGTAATCGATGCTCATATTCTATTCTTAGAATTATTACCTTTGAGTTGTTATTAAACAGTGAATTAATCAACTGACTGTTAAGATGAGTGAACTAAACCGATTGGAAAAATTTCGTAAAGCGAGAGAGGAGAAGAATCAAAAAGTGCTTGATTTGGATCATTTGGGGATCAAACGTTTTTTTAACCTGGACAGCAATACATACAAAGATGGCGCCCTGGATTCAAAAACGAAAGAGCTTCTTGGGCTGGTGGCATCGACGGTACTGCGCTGTAATGATTGTATTGACTATCATCTGGAGCAGTGTGCCAAAACCGGCTCAACCAAAGCGGAACTCATTGATGCCCTGAATGTAGCGCTTGTAGTGGGTGGCAGTATCGTCATACCCCATCTGAGGCACGCCGTTGAGACAATTGATATTTTAGAAAGGGAGAGTCTTATTTCG
>SKZL01000201.1 GCA_007127395.1 Balneolaceae bacterium | reverse complement strand
AGTGTTCAGTGTTCAGGGGTTCAGGGTTCAGGAAAGACCAGGGGCGATGCGGGGAATCGGGTGCTCGATGGGTTTTTACCCTGAACACTGAACGCTGAACACCTGAACACTCGCACCAAAGAAAACGCTAAACAGCAAAACACCGCTTCACACGGAAACTAATTTCAAATATTTTTGGCTAGAAGTCTTTCTGTTGCTTGCACACAATATATGCCCGCATGGCGGCTGTCAAGGGGCTGCTGATAACGTTATACGAAATGCGCGATACATTACTCTTTATGGAGTGCTTGTAAGACTCGAATGTACTAGTATGTTCGACTTGGCAGACATATCATCTGCTATCGCAGTCAGGCTATGGAGACTCAATTATAAGGAGGAACAATGGAAAACGGCAGCAAGAAACTGAATGTGAAGCGGTACGAGGGGAATCCTATCATTACGGTGGACGATGTGAAGCCTTCACGCGAAGGTTGGAATGTGGAGTACGTAATGAATGCCGGTTGTCACCGGGTTGGTGATGAAGTGTTTCTGCTCCTGCGCGTGGCTGAGACGCCTGCTAAGGATGAAGATCCGAACATCTTCCTGGCTCCTTATTATAGTGAGAAGGAGGGGGATGTACTGCTGCGTCGCCTCGAGAAGAACGATCCTCTCAATGATTTCTCTGATAGCCGGTTTGTCTTGCGTTTTGACGAAAACGGCAAAGAGGTTCTGCGGGTGCTGACCTCCATTTCCCACCTCCGCCTGGCGAAAAGCAAGGACGGCATCCACTTTGATATCGAGGAAAAGCCCGCTCTCTACCCGGCCGATAAATACGAGGAGTTCGGCATCGAGGACCCCCGCATCACCTTCATCGAGGAAGACGGCTACTACTATTTCAACTACAGCGCCTGCGCCTCGCTCGGTGTGACAACAAAGCTTGCCCGCACCAAAGACTGGAAAAACTACGAGCGGCTCGGCGTAATCTTCACTCCGGACAACAAGGACGTCGCGATCTTCCCGCGCAAGATCAATGGCAAGTACTATGCCATGAACCGGCCGGCCTCGGCAGAGTATCGCCGGCGCGAGATATGGATCTCTGAATCACCGGATCTCGTCAGCTGGGGTAATCATAAACAGCTCATGGAAGTCAATACCAACGACTGGGATGGCGGACGCATCGGTTGCAGTGCCGTTCCGTTTGAGACAGAAGCAGGCTGGCTGGAGGTCTATCACGCGGCGGATGATACAGATCGCTATTGCCTCGGCGTTGCATTGCTGGATCTGAATGACCCGACGAAAGTCATTGCCAAGGGCAAAGCACCGTTGATCGAGCCGGAGACGGATTACGAAAAATATGGCTTTTATGGGAACGTCATTTTCAACTGCGGCGTGCTGTGTGAAGATGGCATGATCAAGATTTACTACGGTGCCGCCGATACCTGCATGGCGTATGCTGAAGTCCCGCTCGCTGAGGTGTTGGATTTCCTGAAGGATTAATGGAGACGCAAATGTCAGACACCAACGAAACCGGTACAGCTAAAACTCGACACCCATTGCTGTGGATGCCCACGCTCTACTTTGCGATGGGTGTTCCGCTGAATGTCGTCGCAGTTGTTGCGGCCATCATGTATAAGAATCTCGGATTATCTAATACCGAGATTGCCCTATACACCGGTGCCATGTATCTCCCCTGGGTCGTCAAGCCTCTCTGGTCGCCTCTGATTGATATGTACAAGACAAAGAAGTTCTTTGTGCTTTTTTCAGAGATCCTGGTCGCTGTTGCGCTCGGTTCCCTTGCGCTGGCCCTGCCGCTGGAAGGCTATCTACCCATTACAATCGCATTGTTCTGGGTAATAGGCTTCCTTTCGGCAACACAGGACATCGCGGCTGACGGTGTGTATATCAATGCCATGACGACACTGCAGCAGTCCAAGTACATCGGTATGCAGGGAATATGCTGGTATGCCGGCAAAATTCTTGCGACGGGAGTTCTGGTTTCGTTTACCGGCTATCTGCATTCCAGCGATAATGGAATGGGCTTAAGCTGGGTTCACTCATGGATGATTGTGATGGGCCTGCTCGCCGCAGCAATGCTGATTCTGGCAGCATGGCATCGTATCATGCTACCGATTGGAAGTGGAGCGGCGCGGTTCGACGACGACGCTTCGCGCGGATTCAAGAATGTCGTGCTCGAGTTCGGTGATGTTTTTGCCAGTTACTTCAAGAAGAAAAATATCGGTATCATGCTCGCATACGTAATTCTTTGCCGTTTCGGCGAAGGACTTCTGGAGAAGATGGGGCCGTTGTTTATGATCGATTCAGCAGATGCTGGCGGGCTTGCACTCAGCAATGTTGCGGTTGGTAATATCAACGGTACCTTCGGTTCGGCCGCATTTATGCTGGGAGCGCTGATTGGTGGCGCCATTGTTGCCAGGTACAGTCTCAAGCGGTCACTGATGTTTCTCTGTGTTATGCTCAATGTTCCGAATCTGACATATGTTTATCTCAGTTACGAACTCCCTGCAAATATCCCGTTGATCACAGCTTTCATTACGATCGAGAAATTGGGATACGGCATCGGGTCCGTTGCGCTGATGCTATACATGATGCAGCAGATCGCTCCCGGCAAATACAAGACCGCGCACTATGCCATTTCAACCGGCTTCATGGCCCTGAGCATGATGGTCACCGGTATGGTGAGCGGACGAATCCAGGAGGCAGTCGGTTACCAATGGTTCTTCATTATTGTGATGATCGCAACAATACCCTCGTTTGTAATCACCTGGCTGGCACCTTTCAATATTGACACTGAATCTTGAAAATGGGGCTCTCTTTGACGGCATAGAACGGATCTGAGCGTCGAAACCGTTATCGGTAAACCACTTTATAGGGGTGAGTTTCTGCTGTAGGCTGAAGGGGGAATGTTCATAACTTTTTTAAAGATGCGTGAAAAATAGCATGGGTCATCGTAGCCGATTTGAATGGCAACTTCGGCCACGTTAAGTGCAGTTGTATCGAAAAGCCGGCATGCAGTCTGTATGCGCAGGCGGATATAATATTCCACGGGTGAGAATCCTGTATTTTTCTTGAAAGAAGTTGTAAAGCGCGTTGACGACAATCCTGCATGTTTTGACATGTCGTCAAGCGTTAGGCTACCGTCAATATGCTGGCGCATATATTCGATGGTCTCATCAAATGATTTGTGACTTCTTCTGGGGATTCCCGGTGAGAAAGACTGATTTCCAAAGAATAGCAGTGCCAGAAGATGCCGTAGTGCCTGAGAACAGAGCAGGATGTTTTTTTGCGTGTATCCGCTCTCGAAACATCGATAGCAATCTTCGAAAAGAGCAACGACAGGCTTTTTGATGTTTGGCGAGACGTTTATGGAGAACTCGTATGGAGGCAGGGTGTTTACATAATAGGTAGAAGCTTCACCTGCGAAATGTGCCCAGTGAATGGACCACGGGTTCTTGGTGTCGGCACCGTAGGAATGAGGTGTTTTTCTCGGGATAAGCAGTGCTTCGTTTGGATTGAGCATTCCATGTTTGCCCTCGATTTCAAACCAGCCCACACCGCCTACGCAGTATATGAGAATATGTGCATCTAAACCTTTGGACCTCGATATATAGTGATGCCTGGCCGGGGGGAACCAGCCTGTCATGGACGCATAGAGGTCATGCACAAGAGTGTTCATCGCGGCCTCTTTTAGAAGGGGCACAGGAATAGCGTGCATGATCTGCCCAGGAAACCCATCTTTTACGCGAATATTATCCATACGAACGATTACTACCTTTATAGATTGCAGCGAATCTACAGGATTGCAGTAAAATAGTCCAACGAAAAGGCGTTATAGTCCATTCTCTGGAGGCGCCTGATTCGGTAGTATCACACCATGAAAAACCGGGAAGGGTATACGGAATGAATGCAAGAGAACGTCTGAATGCTGTGCTTCATCATCAAGCGGCAGATCAACTTTGTGTAGATATGGGTGCAGGCGGCCAAACAGGGATTGGGGTCTGTGCCCTGTATCAATTACGGAAGGCTGTACTGGGGGAAGATTCGCTCATTAAGGTGCATGAACCGTATCAGATGTTGGGTGAAGTGGATGATAAGCTGCGTGAAGCACTTGGGCTTGATGTGGTAGGGGTTCCAACGCCGTCGACGATGTTCGGTAACAAGCTCGATGACTGGAAAGAATTTACGATGCCAGACGGAACGCCTTGTCTGGTGCCGGGCAGTTTCAATACGACGGTGAATGAGTCCGGCGATGTTTTGACATATCCCGAGGGTGATACTTCCGTTCCGGCGTCGGCGCGTATGCCGGCGTCGAGTTATTTCTTTGATGCGACACGCCGTCAGCATCCAATTGACGAATCAAATCTAAATCCAGCCGATAATACGGAAGAGTTCGGCTTGTTGAGTGATCGTGATATTGAATGGTATGTCAGGGAAGTTACGCGTGTTTATAATGAAACCCATTACGGAATATATATCACCATGGGCGGAACGGCATTTGGTGATATAGCGCTTGTGCCCGGAACCTGGCTGAAAGACCCCAAGGGCATTCGCGCTGTTGACGAATGGTATATGGCGACCGCCGCGAATCCTGAATATGTGCATGCGGTATTTGAGAAGCAATGCGAATACGCGCTGAAGAATATTGAAAAGCTTGCCGAAGCACTGGGCGACATGGTGCAGGCGGTATTTGTGAGCGGGACAGATTTCGGAACGCAACGCAGTCTGTTCTGCTCGCTTGATTGTTATCGTGATCTGTATAAGCCGTATCACATCGCGGTCAACAAGAAGATCCATGAGCTGACAAAATGGAAAACGTTTATTCATTCGTGCGGTGCTGT
>SKZL01000298.1 GCA_007127395.1 Balneolaceae bacterium | reverse complement strand
GGTCAATTCTGTCGTACCCCGGCTAGGTGAGGTATCCAGGCCGGTATATGTAGCCAGAAAAAGTAACACCAGGCCCGGAAATCTGATCGGGAACGTTGTTGCTGAAAGAATTTTTGATGTTGTCACCATGCTTTTTCTCACCCTGATTGGGGCTTTCTGGCTAGTCAGCGATCTGGAAAAACTCTACTCTCTTCTGGGGATTGAAACCTGGTCAAATGCATACTATTTCTTCATTCCTGTTGTAATTATTCTTCTGTTTCTTGGAATATGGCTCTTCTATAAAATCATTTTTTATGTTGATGCCAATATCCATTTTCAGAATCCGGTATTGTCAAAAATCATCTCTTCCGGGAAATCGTTTGGTGAGGGACTGATTTCACTCAGAAATGTTAAGAATTGGCCCCTTTTTCTTTTTTTAACCCTCACTATTTGGTTTGGATATATTTTAATGGTCTATCTACCGTTTCATATGATGGAGATGCAGACACAATTTGGACTTACATTGCCGGATGCGGTGGTTTTGACAGTCGTCTCATCGGTTGGAGTTAGTATTCCTACTCCTGCAGGGATCGGTTCATACCACCTTCTGATGCAACAAAGTTTGTGGACACTCTATGATGTTCCGCTTACAAAAGCACTTACTTATGCAACAATCGTTCATGCTGCTTCCATCATTTCAGTATTCATTATTGGGCCAATATCATTATGGTGGGACAAAACACACATTTTAACAGCTTTAAGTAAGAGTGACACTTAATTATTCATAAAACTTATAGTATCTTTCAACCATTGAAAATCATCTTTGACACACTCCGGAAAATGATCAGAACACTATCCATTATCGCTATCTGTATTTGTTCTTTACTTCTGACAACAGAGGTATCTGCACAGGTTGCCACAGATACCGAGCAGTCTCTCCTTCCGGAAATTGATCCCCAGGACATTGAGATCCGAAGTCAGTTTCAGGCTAGATTTCCCGGACTGAGGAGACAACCTATTCTTGGATTTAACCCACGTCCAAGAGTTTTCCAGACAGATCCAAACCGGATGCCTTTTATAGAATCGGAAGATGTGGTAGCAGCAAGCCTGCCTGTCGGAACTCTCGATCGGCCGGAAGCACCTGTATTCACATCACTTGGATATTCAACACCTCGCAATGCATTTTTCCGTGGAGGCATAGGAAGTGAAATTTCACCGGAGGCTGATCTATATGCAATGGCCCGGCTCGGTGAAAATAACTGGATCTCCGGCAGCACCACTCTTCGATCCAGTAACGGTCATGAAGAACGGGTCACCACATCATATCGTTATCTTGATGCAAATGTAAAGTCATTCCACCGTCTTACAGAAAAAACTGACCTGAATTTATCAGCCGGTGTACGCTCCAACTTTAATCACATGCTGCAACTGAACAGCAGTGACGATGTGCTTCTGGATGCTGATACGCGTGTAAATATGGATGGATTTATCGGGTCAATGAGTATTAATCATTCAAAAACATCATTAAGTGGGTTCAATGTTGGATTAAATGGTTATTCGAACAGTTTTGAAACTGTTTCAGAGGTGAATCCGCTTAGTGGAAATGCGAGTGAGTGGGGAGTGGATATTCAGGCCGATTATTCTCGTTTGGGTAATCGGATCAATGAGATCCAAAAAATAGATTTAGAGATCCAGACCGGATCCATTCATCCTCAATTTGGAACAGATAATCGTTGGGTTGTCTCTACCCTGTCCGGTAAATATGAACGTCTTTTTAATTACAGAACAGATGTGAAAGCAGCACTGGGTGTTAGCGGCGTCAAAGATGCTTTTGATGACTTCATCTTCTATCTGACACCCAAAGTTGAGATCAAACATCGATTCTTTACCGGCTTCAATATCCGCGGACTCGCATCCGGCACTCCATCACACTTAAACTTTTATGACATTCAGCAGGAAAACAGATTCTTTGATCTAACCTCCGAACTAATGCATCAGTATGAATATCTGCTATTGGGTGAAGTACTTTTAGAACCTTTCTATGGCACTAAAATATTGGGAGGTGTATCTTTTCAGGATGTCAAAAACTTTATGTACTATTCAAGAAGTGAAAATCCGGCCGGTCAGGCTGATATTGCAGAAGGTTATTATACTGCCAACTTCTCCGGGGCGAACATCCTGAGAGTTTATGGTGGAATCAGCCAGGATCTGAAACCGGATGTCATTTGGGTAAGTGCAGATGGTTATTGGCAAATACCTAATTTGAGTGGCGGTGACAAAATACCATATGCAGAATCGATCTCATTGAAAGCATCTGTCTCAGTTCGGCCTGTGAGGGATGTACTTATTGAGGGTTGGGGTGAGTTTTCTGGCGGCAGGGAAAATCATTTAGGTGAAAAAATGTCATCTTATACAATCATTGGCGGTAAATTTGAAATATCCGTTTCGGATCGATTCGGAGTATATGGTAAACTACTCAATTTGCTAAACGAAGATTATGAACTCTGGAATGGTTTTGGAGAACGAGGGTTCCAGGGTTTTGCAGGATTCACATTTTTATTTTAGAGCAATGGATACAAAATTTATCAAAGCGCTAAAAGAGGTACTCAGAGAACAGTTGGTGAAAAAGCATAGTGTTGATATTGAAGGTCTGGGCTTGTTTGAGGTGAAGCACTATGAGCAACATCAGAAAAGATTCAGTAATGGCAAGGTTGTGATGATGCCTCCGGCTGATGTTTTGGAATTCAAATCAAACGTAACGGTATCTGATGAAAATTGACAAAAAGAAGCTCATCGAACTACTGATCGAAAAAACCGGCATGGACAGGAAAGAGGTCGAAGTTCAGATGGATCAACTTATTGATCGCATTGTGGATGCAGCCGAACGTGGCAAAGCACTTGAAATAAAAGAGTTTGGACTGTTTTACTTCGATCAGAACAGTGAACTCAAATTTGAACCCTCTGATGAGTTATCAACCGAAATCAGCTTCAAATATGCGGGGATGAAGCCGGTGGAACTGAAACCGGAAAGAAATACCGGTATCCCACCCGAAATAGATGATTTTGAAGCATCAGATAGTGAAAATGAGATCAACATTGTAAATAAAACTGTTCAGAAGCAGGAAAGCTCAGACCAGGATAAAAAGGAACCTGCAGACAAACCGGCTCCGAAGAAACCGGCTTCTCCGGAATCCAAAAAAGGGGCTACATACAGAAAACCGATTACCCGAAAAAAAGACAGAAGCTTTGTATGGGGCACTCTGGCATTCTTACTGGTACTCGTTATAGGAGCAGCGGTCTACTACTATATGCAATCTGATGAAGCGGATCAAATTGCAGGCACACAACAACCTGTAACAGAACAACAGTTCCAAACTGCAGATCCGCTGCCGGAAGCTGTCATTGCGGAAGAACAACTCGAATCTGATGATCTTTCGGGTGTGAATCAAACACCTGAAGAACCTGTAACGGAACAAACAGAATCAGATGAAGTTCAACTCTCTCAAGAACCCGATCAAAACCTTTATGGCCTAACAGGCAGTTGGGACAGTTCAATCAACAATTTCTATTCGATTGTAGTGCACTCTTTTTACAACGAAATCAGAGCAAACGAAGTAGCATCAGGTTTAGAAAATGATGGTTATCGTACATTTGTCAATGAACGAGTGGTGAACGATCTCGAAGTGTGGAGAGTCAGTATCGGACAGTATCAAACAATTGAAGAGGCTCAGAGCGGTGCAGCTACACTTCCGGAACCTTACAATACAGAACATTTCATTCAAAGAATTCAGCAATAGACATAATTACCCACCCACATGAAAATCATCTACTTTTTTTTGCTACAGGTTCAAAACAGTGAACCCGATACCCTTTTAATGGATATGTTACAGGATGAATCATCCATGTCCTTCCTTGAGATACTCTCTCAGGGCGGATTTTTGATGATCCCGCTCTTCATTTTATCTGTTTTGGCAATCTATGTAATTGCTGAACGATGGAGATTTCTTGATAACTCCAAAATGGATATCAATAATACCCTCAATACAGTAGAAACATTATTGAAAAGTGGAAGTCAGCAGCGTGCTGTCCAATACTGTGATGAATTTAACAAACCTCTTGCCCGAATCTTAAAAGCCGGTATTCAAAAACTTGGACGGCCAATCAATGATATCCGTGATTCAATTAAAAGAGCCGGTAAAAAAGAGATTTTCCATCTTGAAAAACGGATGAACTGGCTTGCAACTATAGCCGGTGTGGCCCCATTGATCGGATTTACCGGTACAGTGACAGGTATGATTCGTGCTTTTATGGATATCCAGTCTCTACAGGGAAATGTTAATCCGAGTGTCCTTGCCGGTGGTATCTGGGAAGCCTTGATCACCACTGCAACCGGATTGATCGTTGGTATCATCGCTTATGGATTTTACAACTATCTGCTTGGTAAAATTAACCGAATGGTCTTTGAACTGGAGAATGCATCTGCTGATTTTGTAGATCTTCTGCAGGCACCTGCTCCCAAAAAACGACAGGAGGGCTGATATATGGACTTCAGAGAAGACAGTAATTTAAAAGAACCTATTTATATGTTCTCACAGTCGTCATTGACTGACATCATATTGCTGTTGCTGATATTCTTTCTGTTGACCTCATCTTTCGTGACTAATTTCGGAATCCGTGTAAATGTACCTCAGGCACAGTCAAGTATAACGACAGAAGCCAATCAGATCTCCGTTGCTATCACACCGGAAGGCAACTTTTTCGTGGATGGTGAACAGACGCCAAGGGCGAATCTTTCACTTGTAATCCGACAAGCGTATCAGAATAAGCCAAATGCTTCGTTAGTAATACGAGCAGACAGAGATGCCAGGGTTGATGACGCTGT
>SKZL01000155.1 GCA_007127395.1 Balneolaceae bacterium | reverse complement strand
CGTTTCAGCATACGGCTGATCGATTCCGAAACATCCACACTGGTTGTACCGACGAGTACAGGCTGACCGTTATCGTGATACTCCTGAATTTTTTCAATGGTTGCTTTGTACTTCTCTCTCTTCGTCCTGAAGATGAAATCTTCCTTATCATCCCTGATGATGGGCCTGTTGGTCGGAATAACGGTGACATCCAGGGTATAGATTTCATTGAACTCACCCTCTTCCGTAGCGGCCGTACCGGTCATACCGGCCAGCTTGTGGTACATTCTGAAGTAGTTTTGAAGAGTGATCGTTGCGTATGTCTGTGTGGCTGCTTCAATCTTGACATTCTCCTTGGCTTCTATTGCCTGGTGAAGGCCATCCGAATATCGCCTTCCGGAAAGTACACGCCCGGTATGTTCATCAACGATCTGAACCTTGCCGTCCTGTACAATATACTCCTCCTCTCTTTCGAAGAGAGTGTACGATTTTAAGAGCTGGTTAATGGTATGAATACGGTCACCCCGCTCTGCAAAAAGCCTGTGGAGTTCATTGAACTTCTTCTCCCTCTCCTGGTTGATCTCCTCTTTAGTTTCCTCAATTTTTTTGTTTTTGTAGTCGTCAGAGAATTCACTGTTGGCTTCAATTTCAGCAATTTTCTCATTGCGAAGTGTTTCCATCTCCTCTTCAATCTCTGAGGTCTCAGTACCCAAATCCGGAATCACAAAAAATTCATCTCCCTCCTCATCTTTGGTGATAAAATTCCTTCCTTTGTCGGTCATTTCGATCGACTTCTGTTTCATATCCACAGCATAGTAGAGGTATTCATCTACGAAGGGCATGTTTTTGGCATTATCTGCCAGATATAAGCTTTCTGTCTGTTGTACGAGCCTTTGGTAATTGGCTTCTTGCATCAATTTTCGGAATTTTCCGTTTTTCGGATAACCTCTTTCAGCCCTGAAGAGTGCAAGTCCCGCTTTCTCTTCATTCCCCTCTTTATAGTGAGCTTCTGCTTCATTTACGAGGTTCGCAACCAGTTTTTTCTGTGCAGCAACCAGCGCTTCGACGCGAGGTTTCATCTCCTCATATTTCTGTTGTCCTGATGATTGCGGTACGGGTCCGGAGATGATGAGCGGGGTTCTGGCCTCATCAATAAGAATGGAATCCACCTCATCAATGATTGCGTAGTGGTGATGTCCCTGTACCAGTTGCTCCTCTTCGATCACCATATTATCACGCAGATAATCGAAACCGAATTCGTTGTTGGTTCCGTAGGTAATGTCTGCCTTATAGGCGTTTCGTCGTGCTTCGGTATTTGGATCATATCGATCGATGCAATCAACATTCAGCCCATGGAAATTGAAAATAGGTTCATTCCACTCTGCATCACGGCGCGCCAGGTAGGTGTTGACGGTGACAACATGTACACCGCGGCCGGCGAGAGCGTTCAGGTAACAAGGGAATATCGCAGCCAGTGTTTTACCTTCACCGGTTTTCATCTCTGCAATACTGCTCTTATGCATGGAGATGGCGCCTACGAGCTGAACGTCGTATGGGATCATATCCCAAACAATCTCGCTACCGGCTACTTTCCACTTTTTACCTACAAATCTGCGGCAAGTGTCTTTCAGGACGGCATAGGCTTCCGGAAGGATCTCATCCAGTGTATCTTCAAGGATCTCCAGCCACTCTTCCTGTAAATTTTCCAGACGTTCAGAAAACTCCCTGCGGTCTTCCAGTGTGATCGACTCGTCGTTGGAGTCCATCTTCTCTTTAACCTCTGTAATCTGCTCAGATACTTCACGTGTATTCTCTTTGATGAGCTCTCTGAATTCAACCGTTTTCTGTTTCAGCTCATCATCGGTGAGTGCTTTCACACTCTCTTCAAAACTTTTTATTTCATCAACAATCGGCCAGATTTTCTTCAGGTCTCTGGAGCTTTTTGTACCGAAAATCTTCGTCAGGATGGTTCCTATCTTATCTAACATGTATAAATAATCGTTTTTTGTTCAATAGAGTAAGTTACAGCTAAATCATGCGGTGTTCAACATGCACTTAAGGGATGTTATGAACCTGAAACCCCGGGGAAACGAATAATCAAGTAAATCCAAAACGGCCTCTTTGTTATAACACATTTTCGTTAAAACAATAATGATGCCGTTTAGGTAAACCGAGGAAATCCCGCAATATTGTCTGCATTTTGTACCGGGAAGATGAGATGGATTCTGTAGTTGTGGCAGAGTAGCAATTGGGTTATAAAGGGGGATAATATAATTCTGCACAATGGAGTTGAATATCCGATAAACAGAATCATTTGAAACAGCTTCTAAAGGTTTGAGGGGGCAATCCGGTGTTGATGCCGGATCTATATCTCATAACATGACAAAAAGCCGTTCGGTTTTAACAAAATTCTTCTTATTTTTGGGGTCTATCTAAAAACAGGACTTTGAAATACACAAATACCGCAGGTCATGAAACGTACATATCAACCAAGTAAACGTAAGAGAGCAAATAAGCACGGCTTCCGCAAGAGAATGGAAGACAGTGACGGGCAAAATGTGCTCAAGAGACGCAGGGCCAAGGGGCGTCACAAGCTTACTGTAAGTGATGAAAAAGGCCCAAAATAGGTCTGATCTGAATAATTGCGATTTCACACTGCCACGAACAAAGATTCTTCGTGGCAAGCGAAATTTTGAACGCCTCTTTCACAAATCTACAGTGCTCAGCAACCAATCTATTCAATTTCGGTATCGACTTTATCAGAATCCTTCGGAAGGTTGTCTTATCGGCTTTGTTGCGCCAAAAAAGAGAATTCGCAGTGCTGTAAAAAGAAACAGGATCAAGCGCATTCTCAGAGAAGCATACAGATTGAACCAGAACTATTTTTCAGATCTGTTCAATAAAAAAACATTTGGTCTCCATGCGGTTTTTATGACAAATAGCGATGAGATGTCGTACGAACGGGCAGAGAAAGAGATGCTCCCCATTCTGGAAAAAGCAAGAGAGAGATTTATGGAGTTTGAGAAAAGGAGAGTTGGATTTTCTTCAGAGAGTCCGCGTAATGAATCTGAACAGTGAATCTAAACTGAGCAAATAAATTGGATAGAAATACAATAATCGGTCTGCTTTTAATTTTCATTCTCACCATAGGCTGGGCCTGGTTCACGATGCCAAGCCAGGAGGAGATGGAGCGGCGTCAGGCCGAAAGAGCACTTCAAGATAGCCTGGCTCTTGCTGAGGCACGTGAAAGACAATCACTGGAATCGTCTGAGGAGGGTTTGGAAAGTGTGATCGACCGCCAGATTGATGCGGACGAGCAGGCTGTGACGGGTGACGCACCTGCACAGATTCGGGCTCTGGGCACTTTTGCAGAGGCGAATTTTCCTGATACCCTGGTGACGGTTGTTTCGACGCCTTTATTTGAAGTTGAACTCTCCAATGTAGGAGCAGGTCCCATCCGATTTACACTGATGGAGTATAACAACTGGGATCAGACACCTGTACAGATGATTCAGGATACTCTCAGGTCTGCATACTCGGTGGGTTTCTTATCTACACAAAACTACAACATTTAAACCAATGAACTGGTATTTGAGCCTCTTTTTGATGAGGCTGCCATTGCTTTGGCCGATGGTGAGAATATTTCGTTGAGCTACCGGCTAAATGTGCAGGATGGTTCAGCCATAATATTTACCTATACATTTTACGGAGGCAGCTATTCGTATGACCTCACTGTGCAGTTAATGGAGATGGATCGTTTCATCAGCGGAACAAATATTGACTTTGGATGGACATCTGCCCTGAATCTGACAGAACGTGATTTTGCTCAGGATGCTCTGGGTACGGAGGCTTTTGTCTATTTGGGCGGAGGTACGGAAAAGCTGAACATGGGTGATCAGGGAGAGGCAGAGCAGAGATTCAATGGGACAATCGACTGGGTAATGACCAAGACGAGATTCTTCGGTCAATTTATTAAACCGGTTACCCATTCCAATGCAGCAACCCTTCAGGGTGAAATAACCGGAGAGCCGGGTCTGCCCGAGACGGTTCACCGATACAAGGTCTTTATACAGTCAAACTTTAGCCAGCATCCGACACTCACTTATGAAATGTTTGTGGGGCCGCTAAACTATTATGATCTTCGGGAATATGATGACAATGCCTATGATGTCATTGAGATCGGTTATGCACTGATTCGCTGGTTTGCAGATCCGCTGGTGCGCTATCTGGTGATCCCGTTCTTTGCATTTGGAAGTATGTTTATCGCCAATTATGGTATTTTGATCATCCTCTTTGGTGTGATTATAAAACTGGTTCTCTATCCGCTCACTCAGAAAAGTTTCAAGAGCATGGCGGCAATGAAAGAGCTGCAGCCCATGATGAAGGAGATTCAGGAGAAGTATAAGGATGATCCACAGAAGCAGCAGAAAGAGACCATTGCGCTCTATCGAAAAATGAAAGTGAATCCGCTTGGAGGCTGTCTGCCGATGCTGTTGCAGTTCCCGATTCTGATCACACTCTTTTTCTTTTTCCAGAATTCGATGATCATCAGGCAACAGCCGTTCCTATGGGCGTCTGACCTTTCGGCACCGGACTACATTCTCTCGTTGCCGTTTTCGATACCGTTGCTTGGAGATCAGCTTGCAGGATTTGTACTGCTGATGTCTGCTGCGATGTTCTTTCAGTCGAAAGTCTCCGGTGGAATGAGTGCCGGCGCTGCACCAAGTGGCGGGCCAAACATGAAGGTATTCATGTATATCATCCCATTTGTGCTGCTGTTTGTTTTCAATAACTTTGCATCCGGATTGAGCCTCTATTACCTGGTTTACAACGTCCTTTCAATCGCTCAGCAAGCGCTGATTAACAAGCAGATGGCGAATAAGAAACCGGAAGAGG
>SKZL01000162.1 GCA_007127395.1 Balneolaceae bacterium | reverse complement strand
TTAAACAGGCTCAAAGAAGTCAATATTTTCTTATTTTCACGTCAATAGGTTGAATTATGGATGAAAGGAGTCATTTTACGGTTGTACTACAGAGGTTCTCAGAGGGAAAAATTAAATCTGAGGAGTTGATACCAATGATATATGATGAGTTGCATATTCTTGCAAAAAGCCAGCGGCAAAAATACTCATCAACAGAGACACTCAATACAACTGCACTTGTGCATGAAGCATATCTGAAAATGATCGATCACTCCCATCAGAATTGGGAAACCAGATCACACTTCTTTTCTGTTGCAGCTAAAGCGATGAGATCGATTCTTGTAGATCATGCACGAATGCACAGTGCAAAAAAACGCGGTGGCGACCAGAAACCTGTTGAATATAAAGATCATCTGATACCTGATGAAGATGAAGCCAAAGAGCTTATTGATCTTGATGAAGCTTTGACCAGGCTCGAAAGTTTTGCTGAAAGACAGAGTAAGGTGATTGAACTGCGTTTCTTCTGTGGTTTCTCAATTGAAGAGACCGCGGATATCATGTCTATCTCCCCCGCTACTGTCAAAAGAGACTGGAATATGGCCAGAAGCTGGCTCTACAGAGAAATAAAAAATTCAGACATTTAACTGAATTCTTCAATCCATTTGAACTCTTTTTGCAGGTTATCATACTCCTTTTTACTGTTTTGCAATTGAACAATTATTTATGAATCTCGATAAATTTTCGTGGGATCAAGTCAGTCAGATCTATGATACACTATCTGAGTTGGATAGTGCTCAGAGAGAAGATTATTATAAAACCCATCAAGTTGATCCGGAGATTATAAATGAGCTGGAATCGTTAATAGAACTTGGGAGCACTTCCGAGAATTATTTCAACAACCTTTCCGAAAATATAATATCACCTGCAATATTCGAAATCAGTGACCTTCCACCTTCATCAGGGAAGGTCTATAATTACAAAATACTTAAAAAGATAGGACGAGGTGGAATGGGCTCGGTCTACCTTGCAGAAAGAGATGATGACGCTTTTAAAAGCCGTGTTGCTGTTAAAATTCTCAGAAGAGGACTGAAAAACCAGGATATCATTTCAGGTTTCAGATCTGAACGGCAAATATTGGCTCAATTAAACCATCCGAATATCACACATCTATTAGATGGCGGCATGACAACTGATGGGCGCCCCTATTTTGTTATGGAATATGTAGAAGGAAAACCCATAACTGAGTATTGTGATGAGAAAAAACTGACGATTTCCGAACGAGTCGAACTCTTTCTGCAGATTTGTGACACCCTGGTTTATGCACATCAAAATCTTGTGATCCACAGGGATTTAAAACCAGCCAATATCCTGGTGACAGAAGAGGGAAAGGTGATGTTACTTGATTTTGGTATTGCGAAATTTATCGATGAAAACAGCAGCCTTCTGAAAGGTGATTTTGTAGATGAAAAGAGATTGTTAACTCCGGAATATGCCAGTCCGGAGCAAATCAAGGGTATCCAGATGAATACATCAAGTGATATCTATCAGTTAGGACTCCTGTTTTATAAATTGATTTGTGGACAGTTGCCTTTCTCTTTTAAGGATATCTCTTTCTCCGAGACTGAACGGATTATATTACAGGATGAACCACTTTTACCCTCAAAACGATTTCGTGAATCAGATCTTCAGACAAAGTTAAAGATTGCTGAAAATCGTTCCACAAACAGACTCGCACTGAGAAAAGATTTGAAGAAAGATCTGGATCATATCGCTCTGATGGCCATTCAAAAAGATCCGGAAAATAGATATAAATCAGTTAGGGATTTCAAAGATGATCTGGTGAGATTTCAAACGGATATGCCTGTCATTTCGAGGGGAAATGACCTCTGGTACAAATCCGTAAAGTATATTACACGCAACAAATTCAACATTGCTGTTGTTATGCTTTTTTTAACGATGCTTTTCTCGTTTACACTTATATATAATTTTTCAGTAACAGAACAGAGAAATTTTGCTCAGCAGGAAGCAATCAAAGCATCCCAGGTAACATCGTTCCTCATAGATCTTTTTGAAGCAAATGATCCTAATCTTGCTCAAGGGGTCGATTTTACTGCAAGTGAACTTCTTGAAATGGGTAAAGAGAGAATTGAACTGCTTGAAGATGTGCCGGATGTACAGGCAGATCTTTATGAGGTAATCGGACAGATCTATCGCAGGCTTGGTCAATTTAATGAGGCTGAACAGTTGTTTAATACCTCCCTTGAAATCCGTGAAAATCTGTTTGGTACCGAACACCAGGAAGTGGTATCCATTCACAATCAAATCGGATTGCTCTACAGTGATATGGGGCATTTTGAACTGGCTGAACAGATTTTAAGAAATGCCATTAATATGGGTACTGATTCCTACATTGTCCCAGATCCGGTTCGCTCGGAATCTATCAGCAATCTTGCTTATGTACTCAGACGGACAGGAAATTATGATGAGGCTGAGAGCATGTACAGAGATAGTTACAGGATCAGAATGAGGAGCCTGGGCAGTGAACACCCCTCTACGATAGAAAATTTGAGCAGCATCGGCGTCACGCTCTTAAATAAAGGTGATTACAGTAATGCTCAAATTATCCTGCAGGATGTACTCGATTTAAGATTGAAGGCACTTGGCAGATCTCACCCCGATGTGGCAATGAGCATGAACAGCCTGGGTGCTGTCCTTTTAAATAGAGGAGATTTTCGCGAAGCTGAGAAATATTTCAGAGAGTCACTGGATATCAGATCCAAAATATTTGGCGAAATGCATCCTAAGGTAGCGTTGACAATGAACAACCTTGGTATCACACTGCGTGAACAAGAACTGTTTGATGATGCTCACTATTTTATGAAAAATGCTCTCGATATACGCAAAGAAACTCTGGGCGAGAATAATGTAAACAGTGCAATAAGTATGTTCACCAAAGGGAAGCTACTACTTTTGATGGAAGAACCTCAAAGAGCAGTAACTCTTTTAGAAAATGCTCATGAGATATTCTCCTCCCAGCTCGGTGAGAACCACTCTTTTACAGCCAGGTCGAGGCTCTCACTGGGTTTATCATATCTCCAAATCGGTGAAATCAATACTGGTGAGGAATATATTAGACAAGGATTTAGTGAAGTACTTGAGATACATAATCCCAATACACTGGAAATCGCACTGGCGCATTGGGATTACAGTGACTACCTCAAAATCATGGGTCAACCAATTGAAGCACTTGAACACCTTAAGAGTAGTCACAAAATACTGTTGGAACTTGAATCAGGTGAAAGTATTCGAGTTAAACGGCTCGAAAGGTATATTCAGGAGTTCGGCGGTAGTCATGATTCAGTGATACAGTGAGTGATTAATCCTCCCTGTCATCTTATTTGATTCAATAGCGGTTACTCTACAAAAAAAATTATTATCATCGATCAAATTATTGAAAAATGACACATTACCTGTGATAATAATTCGTAATTTCACCGCTACTAAAAGCTCCAGACAATGAAAATTTTTAACTGACACCCAATGGTGGTAGCAGAATAGAGATGCAGAAATTCACGCTAAAAAAAGAGACAACAGACAAAGCTATTAAAGCAAATTTTCTTGATGACTTAAACAAACAACAAAAAAGAGCAGCCTCTCATGTCAATGGGCCTCTTTTAATTGTGGCCGGTGCAGGGAGTGGCAAAACCCGGGTATTGACCTATCGCATTGCCCATTTATTGCAACAACACCACACGACCCCCCAAAATATTCTGGCTCTGACTTTTACAAATAAAGCCGCCAGAGAGATGCAGGATCGGATCCGGAATCTAATTGGTGACAAAGCAAGCGGTTTATGGATGGGTACTTTTCATTCGGTCTTTTCGAAAATTCTAAGATTTGAGGCAGATAAAATTGGGTTTAATTCCAATTTCTCTATCTATGACTCAAATGATTCGGAAAACGCCATCAAGTTAATTTTAAAAGAACTTAATTACGATCCGAGAGAGATTAAACCTCGCAGCATCCAGAGAAAAATCAGTGATGCCAAGAATCAGATCATTCTACCGGAAGAATATAAAAACAGATATGTTTTTAATACTCTTGACGACATTACAGCACAGGTTTATGAATACTATCATCAGCGTCTGGAGCAGACAAATGCAATGGATTTTGATGATCTGCTAATCAAACCGATTAAACTTTTTACTGAATTTCCGGATGTTCTTGACAGTTATCAGGAGCGGTTCAAATATATTCTCATTGATGAGTATCAGGATACCAATCATGCACAGTATAAAGTTACAAGCCTGTTGGCTGAAAAATATAAAAATATCTGTGTAGTTGGCGATGATGCCCAGAGCATCTACTCCTTCAGGGGTGCAGATATATCCAATATACTCAATTTTAAAACTGACTATGAGAATGCTACCGAAATACCATTAGAGCAGAACTACAGATCCACAAAATATATACTGCAGTGTGCTGATTCTGTCATCAAAAAAAATGAAAAACAGATAAAAAAAACTCTTTGGACAGATAACCCTGAGGGCGAAACCATTACCCTGTTGGAAAATTTTGATGAGAGAGATGAAGCCAACAGGGTTGCCGGACATATCAACGATCTGATTTTACGGAATGGCTACAATCACAATGATTTTGCTGTCCTCTACAGGACAAATTATCAAAGTCGTGTTTTTGAGGAGGCTTTCAGAAGAAAAAATATCAATTACCAGCTTGTAGGAGGCCTCTCTTTTTACCAACGAAAAGAGATTAAAGATGTACTGGCATACCTGAAACTGCTTGTGAACCCGGAGGATGAACAAGCGCTGCTCAGAATTATCAATGAACCGAGCAGGGGAATCGGTAACAAAACCTTGAATGACATTCTGAAAAAAGCCCGAACTGAAAGAAAGGGATTGTGGAATATCATCACAAATGTAGAAAATGCAGATCTGTATAAACCTGCCAAGATAAAAATTGGCCAG